>JAOZMR010000024.1 GCA_029934215.1 Pontiellaceae bacterium
TGCGAATTCCACCTTAAATTCGCTGGGTCGTGGTTTGATGTTGGGGGTAAGCGTAAAACCCTGTTGCGTAGAATTGCGGATTGCTCAGAATTTCTTCGCGGTTCAATCACAAGCGTCTGTTCAACATGCAACAGAGCAACCTGCATCTGTACAGGGAAACCAACCGGGAGGGCGTATCGGTTAACCTATAAAACCTCGGGACAGAAGACGCGAACCGTATACCTATCGCACTCCCAACGACCGAAGGCTCGAGTAATGCTTGCCAATCACGCAAAAAGGCGAAAATTGACTGAGGAGCTTCTCGAAATCAATATCGCCATTTTTAAGCTGGAATCAAAACTCTAGCCATCGCCCCGACTTGTGGGTAATAGAAAGCTAGCGTAGCGGGTGGTGAAAATTCTTCTGCTCCGATTCCACGCGCTTATTCTAAGCATTTTTTTACAACCGTTATCTCATCATGTACAGATGGGCGCAACCAATGGCGTCGGATAGGGCTTCGTGGTGTTTTAGTGGGATGTCCATTTGACGACAGCATGCGTCCAGCTTGTAAGGAACAAATCCTTTGGCTTTGTAGATGCGCATGGTGCATTCCCATTGATCGGCCAGGGCGAGTTCTGGATAGTCAAGGGCGTAGTGTTCCATGGTGCGTTTTAGGACGCTGCGGTCGAAGGATTCGTTGTGCGCGACGAGAGTGCGCCTTTGTAGGCGTTTTTTGATCTCGGGGTAGATTTCTGAAAATATGGGCGCGTTTTTTGTGTCTTGCGGGCGGATGCCGTGTACGGCGATGTTCCAATGCACGTAGGCGTTTTCTGGCGGGCGGATGAGGGTGTAGTATTCTTCGGTGATGGCGCCGTCTTCGACTGTGACGATTCCTACGGCGCAGGCACTGCTTCGTTTTCCAGTGGCGGTTTCAAAGTCGATGGCTGTGAAGTTCATGGTTTATCTCTTTTGGTTGATTGCTTGTATCATTTCGCGAACTGCGTTTTCCAGACCTTGGAAGACAGCTCGTGCGACGATGCTGTGGCCTATGTTTAGCGTGTCTAGGTGGGGGATGGTGAGGATGTGGAAGAGGTTTCCGATGTGTATGCCGTGCCCCGCGTTGATTTGTAGCCCTAGGGCGTGTGCGTATTCTGCGCCGGTGCTTAGTTTTTTTAGGTGTGCGTTGGCTTGTTCGGGGTCGGTGGCGTCGCAGAATGTTCCGGTGTGTAGTTCGACGACTTTTGCTCCGGTTTTTGCGCAACTTTCGAGCGTTTTTTTATCGGGATCCACGAAGAGGCTGACGATGCTGCCGTTGTTCTGAAGGCGTTGTACGGTTTTTTCCAAGGTTTGGAAGTTTCCTACTACGTCGAGTCCGCCTTCGGTGGTGAGTTCTTGTCGTTTTTCTGGAACGAGGCAGACCTCGGCGGGTTTGACTTCGAGTGCAATTTGTACAATCTCTTCGGCGTTTGCCATTTCGAGGTTGATGGGGAGTGGGCAGTCTGTGGTTAGGCGATAAACATCGGAGTCTTGTATGTGACGTCGGTCTTCGCGCAGGTGGATGGTGATGCTGTCGGCTCCGGCTTTTGCGCATATTTTTGCGGCTTCAATTGGATCTGGGTAGTCTGTGCCACGAGCTTGACGTAGTGTGGCGACGTGGTCGATGTTTACACCGAGTTTATGCAGGTTTTTCATTTTTGATCTTTTCTTCGTGCTGAGCGGGGTCGTAGACTAGACAGGAGCTGGTGTTCCATTCGCGGACGATTTCGAGGGTGCCGTGGGCTCCGCGAAAGAGATCGCGTAGGTTTTTTCCATGCTCTGGATGGCCAGAGACTCCAACGGCTACGGAGGTTTTGATGGCTTTTCCGTCGAATGTGAAGACCTTTTTCTGTACGGCGTCACGTATGCGTAGACCGATCATTTCGCCTTGTTCGAGGGTGCAGGTTGCGAGAACTAAAAAGTCGCCTCGGTGATAACGACCAATGAGGTCGCAATTTCTGGTGAGTTTTTGGATGAGCTTTGAGACTTCGGCTATGACGACATCTGTCGCTTCTTCCCCGTGCAGGCTTGTTATGTGTTCGATGCGGTTGATTCCAATGCAGAGAACGGCTGCTGGCCCTCTTTTTCGGCGAATTTCGAGCATGTATTTCCGAAAGTATGATCCGACGGCTGCGGGCTTTATCACCCCAGTGAGTGGGTCGATGGATGCGTTTTTGTCTTTCCGACTGAGTTCGCCAATTTCTTCTGTAGGGGCTTCTGTGGAGGCTTCCTGTTCTTCTTTTTCTTCCTCTGGTTCGGGGGCAAACTGTATCGGACGTGTGCTTCCAAATGCAGTTTGTTCGAGGGTTTCGATGGCAACATCGATAACGATTTGAGAGTGTAGACCGTGCAACGGGAAGGAGGAGCAACCGCCTCGAAATGCGGAAACGGTTGGCATGTTTTTCACAACGCATTGTAGTTCGCTTGTCATTCGAGCAATCATTACGTCTGTATAGTCTTCTTCTGTATCAACGAGGATTCCAATGCAATCCTCTCGGAAGAGACAGGCTTTATCGAAGTCTCTTCTAATGATATCTCGTACGCCCTGTAGCATTTGCTCCTGAACGGGGCGTTTTTCTTCTTGATCGGTTTGGATTTGGATGACGAAGATGAGGAAGCCGCTTGAGTCTCGGTTGATTTTGCTGAGGTAGCGGGTGACCTGGATGAAGAAGAAGTCGTTGCAGTCGCCGACAGTGAACAGCTTGTCTTCCCCGAAGTGAATCATTTTATGGAAGCGAGCCGTGCTGATGACTAGGGTGATGAACGCAAAGGCAATTCCTATCACAAGAATCAGTTGCCCAGCTTCTGCCAAGGGCAACTGCATCAGAATGGGAGGTGGAAGTAAGGGCATGATGTGTAGGGTGTTCGTGGTTTGTGGTTATTCCAATCTTGAAAGCGAACGTTAAATAACCAGCATCAACGATCTAACAATCTGTAATTCTCTAATAATAAAGAACGAATTCGCCTCGGCGGTTTTGACGCCAGGATGCGTTATCTTGTCCAGTTGCGAATGGTTTTTCTTCGCCGAAGCTTTTCGTTTGTGTGCGGTCGCGGGCGATGCCGAGTTCGATTAGATAGGTGCGAACCGCGAGTGCTCGGCGCTCGCCGAGTGCAAGGTTGTATTCGTTGCCTCCGCGCTCATCGCAGTGCCCCTCGATAATGACAGAATGTGCCGCGTTCTGTTTTAGATGGCTGGCGACTGCTTCGACTTTCGTCCGTTCTCCGGCAGATACTTGTGAACTGTCGTAGGCGAATAAAACTGGGGCAAACATGCCAACGTGTTCTGTGCCGCCGGAAAAGCGCCCTGCGAGAGGAATGGTGCCGTCCCTCGAGGTGCTTCCAAAGGATGCGTATTCCCCGACAACGCTTGATCCATAAACCCCAGCTGGGTTTCTGCCTGGACTTTTGCATCCAGTTAGTGTTGCGATGGTTAAAACAGTTGCGATGTGTAAAAAGAATGAGCGGTTTGTTTTCATGATGAGATGTTCCTCTGTTTTTACTTGCTTATTTTGGCGACCAATCGGGCGAGAGCCAGTTTCCGCCGCCTTGGAGTAAAGCTACCGGAGGGGCGTTGATTGTGTCAAGAAGGTAAAGACTGGATTGATAGTTCACTGAACGTGAGGCGACGATGTGCCGCCCGTTGGGTGCCCATGATGGTGTTTCGTAGTCGGCTCCGTCGAAGGTCAAATAGGTGGTTTGACCGTTGCCGGGTTGGATCACGGCGATTGTGTAGCGTCCGCCTGAACGACTTGCACAGGCAATCAGATTGTTCGCGCCCCAGTCTGGCGCAATATTTTCGCGCCCACGGCTACTCAGGCGTTTGGGTTGTCCGCCTTCGCTGGCGATGATGTAGAGCTGTGGCGTGCCGCTTTGGTCGGAGACGTAGACTAGATGACGTCCGTCCGGCGACCAAGATGGGCTCGCCTCTGTCGCCTGACCTGTGGTGGTGAGCCGACGTAGTCCTGACTTGTCTTTCAGATTTTTTATATACAGTTCCGGGTTCCCATCCTTGGAAAGAATCACGGCCATTTCAGTTCCGTTTGGCGAAAGCACGCCGCCCGTGTTTAAGCCAGGATATGCTGCGAGAACCGCTCGGTTTGAACGGCGAAGGTTTATTTGATGAATATCCGGAAAGCCGCGAAGGAACGATGTGAAAAGAAGAGAATCGCCTTGTGGAGCCCAGTTTGGGGCGACGATGATGCTTTTGTCGCGAGTGATTTGCTGAAGGTTTCCTCCGTCCGCATCGCAAACATACAGCTCTTTCGCACCCGACCGTGTTCCAACCAATGCAATTTTTGTTGAAGCAATGCCTATATTACCCGTGATGGTCGAAACGATGTCGTCCGCAACGCGATGAGCAAGAGTGCGTGCGCTATCGGGTGCAACCGAATAGCTCTTAGAGAAAAGTCGGGTGGAATCGCTACGCCTAAAAATCTGCGCAATCACCTTCAATTTGCGCCCGCTTGTTTTCGCGCTTCCGGTCAACCGAAGCTCTCCGCGTCCGTGCGCAGGGTCGAACCATCCGAAGATTCGCAGATCCTTTTCCAATGTTTGGAAAAACGTCAGCGAAGCCGAATCGGTAGCGGCACGCAACCCTGAAACATCCAGTGAGATCTTTCGATTTGCGGATTTCGCAACACGTACCTGCGCATTCGAGCATGGGACGGTGAGCGTGGCGATGAGAAAAAAAAGTGTTATGTATTTCATGAGCGATAGGTTCTAACGAATTTTCCGCAGGTAGACAAGCGGGAAAACCGGTTCCAAACATTGGAAGAGTTTTAGCTACCTGGATGAACGAGTGGCACACCTTTTTTGCAGAGCGGACAATCGGCGGGCGCCCAGATTGTTGGCTCCATTTCGAGCAAGCTAACGAGTGGAGCTGTGAATTTGGCTTTACCTCCACTACGGTTTACAAGGACACCGATCGCCTGCACGATGCCCCCGTTTTGCTCAACAATATCTACGGTCTCCTGCACACGACCGCCACGGGTGATCACATCTTCGGCGATTAAAAATCGTTCGCCGCGTTTAATTTTAAACCTGCGCATCATCAAGTCGCCCTGTGCGTCTTTTTCCACAAAAACAAAACGAACGCCAAGCGTCCGACCGATGTCGTGCCCAACCGTAATTCCACCGATCGCCGGAGCGATAACCGTATCAATCTCCAGCTCATCCAGTTCTTTTTTGATTTTTTCAACGAGCGCCTCGCAGATTTCTCCAGCGATTCGAGGGAATTGCAATAAATGCGCACACTGGAAAAACTGATTAGAATGAAGGCCCGACCGAAGTTCAAAGTGTCCATTAAGAAGTGCGCCTGTTTCTTCGAAGCGTGTTAGTAGATTATTCATATCGCTGTCTCCACGGTCTAATTGGTTTTATCGAGAAACTCAGAAACGGTTTCCCGAAGTTCGGTTGTATCAAAAGGTTTTTCAAAAACACGGGCGGCGCCAAGCTTTTCCGCAAGAACCAGATAATGGTCGGCACGAATACGTCCACCGCCGGACATCACAATCACCTTTATATCAGGGAGTTTTTTTCGAACAGATATCACCAACTCGATCCCATCGCAATCAGGCATAACCACATCGGTGATAATTAGATCGAACGAATGACTCTCTAGGAGAGCGAGGGCTTTCACCCCGTCAGAGGCTTCTTCGAAAGCGTACTCAGTGTTGTTCAGTACAGCGCGAACCATTCGGCGAATAGGTTCTTCGTCATCAACTAGTAAAATATTTTTCATTATAGGGGGTAATCTCTCCTTTTGGATCATATCTGGACACTATAGTTCTGCCCGCCACCAAATTCAAGAATACGTTGAACATGTTTTCCGAGGATGTCCGCTTCCAGATTCACCTTCGTTCCCAGTTTGAACTCCGACATATCAGTTTCCTCCATTGTATGAGGGATGATATGAACGATAAATCCGTCATCCAGCAGCTCCGCAACCGTCAACGAAATACCGTCGATTGAAATGGATCCTTTGTAGACCATCAGCATCAACATGTCTTTAGAACACTCAATCTCGAACTTAAAATCGCGATCGACCGGAGTAATTTTTCGGATCATCCCAGCGCCGTCCACATGACCGGTCACAATATGCCCGCCGAGCGTGTCGCCCATTGCCAATGCACGTTCGAGATTCACAATCGAACCCGAGCATTTTTCGCCCAGATTTGTTTTATCAAACGTCTCGGTCAGCACATCGAAGCTCAGTTTTTCGTCGTCCATCGCGGCAACAGTCAGGCACGCGCCATTCACAGCAATGCTATCACCCAAAACAATCTTTTCTTCCCACGGGCGATCCGGCGTAACCGTAATCCTCCCCGACGCCCCCTGCATTTCAACAGATTCCACCCGACCCAAACGCACAATTCCTGTAAACATAATTATCTCTCCTTTTTCAAAAATTTAATCCAAAGAACTCCCCCACGTCTCCCAACGCTTCAACCAAGCATTAAAACGCGGACAACGAGCACGAACAACATCCCAATCCGCCACAGCTAATACGTGATACGCATTCGACACTTTTTGATCTAAGTAACCGGAGATTGCAGTCTCCAACCGAGCCACTGGATGCGTGTTTTTCCCGCCATTAATATTCTCATAATTTGAGAACTCCGACACATCTGTCTCTAGTTGTGAAATTCCTTTTTGATCTCGGTGGAAAATTTGCCTCAAAGCCTCTATGTCCGCCAACAAAAGAGCTTCCAGCTCATAGCGTTGGAGATAGGCTTTAAAACGAGGCTCTCCAAAATCATTTTCAACGGCAACCTCTACCGCACCCACATCAGCTTCGCTACCCACCGATTCATCAAAACCTGCCAACTGAAAAACTTTCTCTGGCATAGCATAAACATCCAACAAAGTCGTAAAACGCAAATCCGGATCGTTGTCGTCTTCGAATTGTTGCTTCAAATCCAGTTTGATCGCATCCCAGTTCACAAACCCACCGCGTTGACCGTCTGGATTCATAGAGGTTGCCGCCAAAACTGGGCGCTCAACCTTCACTCCATAAGGTGCCAAATGATTGCGCAGCAAGCGCGTCACAATCATCTCCTCGGTTTGCCCCTCGCAATAAATCACCAAACGTTTTTTCACGGTCTCCCCCCCAGAACGTCTTTATTCCAAAGCTGGCTAAGCGTGTATCGATCCAACCAGCTCTTCAGACTCTCACGGGACTGCCTCACGAACTGACTGGCTCCATCTAAATTCTCCACCACAACAATATCGTCGGCGTCGAAATGGTCTATAAACCCAGCGGATTGAGTGGAAATGATAATTTGACAATGGCGAGAAGCATTACGTATGAGTCCGGCAACAACCCGTTCCGCAGACGGATGCAAGCCCAACTCCGGCTCATCAATAATAATTACACTCGGAAGACGATCCGGTGGCGACAGAAGCAACGAAACCAACGCCATAATACGCAAAGACCCATCGGAAAGTTGAGAAGGTCCCATTTCGTATTCAGCTCGACCCTGCATCCTCCATCGCAAAAGAACGCCCCTTCGCCCATCCTCATTAAGAACAAACTCACCAAACCAAGGCAACACAGACTGAAGCGTACGCACGACCGCCATATAGTCCTGCGGATATTCATTGCGCAATTCAAAAAGCACAGCAGACAAATTCCCTGCATCCGCCCGAAGATAATTCCCTTGATCTACAGGCGTATAATCACGCATGTGAGACGTAATGCTCGTGTCGTGAAATTGATAAACTCGGCAACGCTGAAGAAACCCCTTTGTAAACCGAGCCGTCTTATCATTTTCTGCCCAAAGCTCACACAACCCACTATTATCACTCGGATGCTGAATCAAAGGAATTGCCGAAGCAGGCTTTTCGGCTTTATCGTGTTGAAACACAACCTCCTCCTTCGTAAACGTCAGCCGATCACCCTCACTATCCGCCAGCGTAAAACGATAAACAGAAGACCCCGCCTCACTGGAAAACGTCAACTCCGATCGAATCACCCCCGTCTCCTTGGGTCCAAAATGCAACACCGACGATGCCGGCCCACGCTCTCGAAGATACGGATCTTGGAACCCGCGTGTCAGCGAATAATTAAGCATTCGGAAAAAATCGATCAAATTCGACTTCCCCGCTCCGTTCGCTCCAATCATCACATTCAATGCACGAAACTCAATCGACGCATCTTTAATGGAGCGAAAACCCTTAACATGTAAATTTGTCAATTTATCCATCATTCCTCCATCGGAAAAGCCGTTATCAAAACATCTTCCCCACATTTTTCCAAGGTTTGGAAACGTAGCTGCGGCATTTCAGAAAGCGACCACCCCTTTTTTCCAACCATTGGAAAACCCGTTCCACCCAGAATCGACGGAGCCATAAAAAGCACAAACTCATCGACCAATCCAGCGCGGATCAGCGACCCCGTCAGCTCGCCGCCACCCTCGCACAAAACATGCATCACATCGCGCTTCGCGAGATCGCGCAAAATCATTTCCAGCGAATCCTCCAGCACCAGCGTCCGCTCCGCCATTTCATCCATGAGCACCTTAGATTCCTGTGGAATGTTTTTCCCAACCACCACACGCCACGGTTTCCGACCCTTGGAAGGCCGCGGCAAAAGCGACGGATTATCCGCCCGAACCGTTCCCGCCCCCACCATAATCGCATCCGCCCGACGGCGAAGTTCCTGAACTTTTTCCCGAGCCTCCGGTCCCGTAATCCACTGCGACGTTCCAGACGAATCCGCAATCCGTCCGTCCAGCGTGATTCCAAGTTTCAGCGTCAGGTACGGCAAACCCGTCAACATTCGTTTGACGAACGGCGCAATCAACGCCTCCGCCTCTTGCCTGCAAACACCAACCGTCACTTCAACGCCCGCGTTTCGAAGCTTACAAACGCCCCTACCCGCGTGAGCCGGATTCGGATCTTCGCAACCAATTACCACTCGATGAATTCCGCGTTCCAAAATCAAATCAGTACAAGGCGGAGTGCGCCCCGTCGTCGAACACGGCTCCAAGGAGACGTAGAGAATTGACGATTGAGGATTGACGATTGCCGATTTCAGGCAGGCACGCTCTGCGTGATCGCCGCCCGCTTTTTCGTGAAATCCTTCGGCGATGATCTCTCCATCCTCAACCAGCACCGCACCGACCGGCGGATTGGGGCGCGTCAGCCCAACGCCTCGCCGAGCCAGCTCGAGCGCACGCTGCATAAATGGTTCGTGAATAGAAATCTTTGTCATGATCTACAAGCAGGCAGAACAGGCTAGAACCACTGTCCGTTTTCCAACCCTTGGAAACTCGATATTCCTTGTTCGATATTCGATATTCATTTCAGCTCTTTTTTAACGCGATCGAGAACGCCATTCACAAAACGAGCAGATTTCTTGCTGCTGAAGGCTTTCGCAATTTCAATGGCTTCATTGATCGAAACCACAGGCGGAACATCATCGCGGAAAAGCATTTCATAAACGGCGACACGAAGAACCGTGCGTTCTAAAATACCGAGACGATCCACATCCCAATTATCCGTGTAACGTTTCAGCGTACGATCCAGTTTCAACTGCTGATCGAGCACCCCTTGAATCATCTCATTCGCATAAACGCGATCACGATCCAGCGGCTTCTTTTTCTCATCGTTCCAGAAATCTTCCAATGCCTCATCGAGTTCAGCCGGATTAAACTCCGTCTGAAACAAAAACTGCACGACCCACTCACGCGCCAAACGGCGTCCGGTTACTTTTTTCATTTATTCTCCCACCAGTAAAATATTCAACTCTAAAATTGTTTAGTCAGTAAATCGTCATCCGACTCGACCCATTTATGGATTTGCGATTCGACAGCATCCGCAAGCGACGAAGCGACGGGTTTCCCTCCACGATATGGATTAAAGGAGCTGTGTCTATATAAACACTCATAGACGCCCAGACCAACCACTTCGTTCCTCCACGAGCCACGCATCCAAACTCTCCGCTCTCGGAGAATCAGCACCTAAACCTTTTAGGTGACTCAACGCATCCAGCTTTCTCTTTTTGCTTTGATTCGAACTCTCTTCTCGATTCCGAACCTCCATCGCGGGTAATGTTTTCATTTAATCTCCAATCAAATATTATCGCATCAATTGACATAGTCAACCGGCGGATTACACCAACCGGATATTCTTCAAAACATTCGCAGTCTCGATAGCGGCTTCTGCGGCATACCAGCCGCGGCTCGTCTCACTGCTGGTGCAACGGGCAACCGCCTGCTCCCAGTTGCGCGTACCAACAATCTCGTTAATCACCGGAACGCCAGTTTCGCGGGCGATGTCGAGTAGCGCGATTCCGGTTGAGTTACCGATCATCTGCGCATGCGGGGTTTCACCTTCCACCACTACGCCGAGCGCGATGATCGCATCGAATTTCCCGCTCTTCGCAAGCTCACTAACCACCACAGGGATTTCGTACGCACCCGGAACATGAAATATCCCAATTCCTAGAATTTTTGCGCCGTTTTTTTCCAAACAGTGGAACGCATCGTCCGCCAATTGGCTCGTCAATTCATCATTAAAACGGCTCACAACAATCGCAAATCGCAAGTCCGATGCGTCTAACGTTTTCGCCTTATCAATTCCTTTTTCCATTTAGTCTCCTTCAGACTGCAGCATTCCATAAAAAAAAACCGTATCACGCCGCCACAACTGAATCAACGTTTCATGTGCTTTTTGTGATGACCAAATCTTCCAATTGGTTGGACGTTTTTGGGATCGTAGCTCTTTCTTGATCATCAGAACTCGCTTAAATTCGTTTTGTTTGTTAGTTCTATACGAATGAAAAAACACATCACTAAAGCAGAAATTAATAACCTTCCGATGAACCGCTATGAGGGACCAATCCATCTGATCTGCACGCCAGACGATGCGGATCGCGTCGCAGAAAAACTTAAAACGGAGAGGTATCTTGGTTTTGATACTGAAACACGCCCCGCGTTCCGAAGCGGCGAAAAATATCTTCCATCGCTTCTTCAATTAGCAACCGAAAATGAGGTCTACCTTTTTCAACTCAAAAAAACAGGCTTCACTTATGGGCTCTGCGATATCCTTGCCGACGAAAACATTGTTAAGGCAGGGGTTTCCATTAAAGATGATATAAAAGAGCTTCGACAGTTGACCCCATTTGAACCTGACGGCTTCGTTGAACTGGCCACTATCGCAAAAAAGGCGCAGATCAAAAATCTCGGCTTACGCGGACTTGGAGCCTTATTGTTCGGGTTCAGGATATCAAAAAGAGAGCAGGTTTCTAACTGGGCTCGCCAAGAACTGACCAATGCGCAAATCATTTACGCAGCAACAGATGCTTGGCTCGGGCGAAAAATTTATTTGCGTATGACACAGCTTGGATTGATTAAGAAGTAGGGAAGTCGAGAGCTATCAGCTTTCTAATACAACATTGTCGATCAGTCGAACATCGGAAAATCTCACTGCCAGCGCAACCAGTGCAGACGTTTCCAAGGTTTGGAAGCTTTCTAGGGACTCGTTATCAATAATCTCAATGTAATCAATGATGCCAGAGGTTTTTTCGATCGTTTCACGAATCAGAGCCTTCAACACTTCCGCATTGCGCTCGCCAGCAGCAAATCGTTCTTTTACTTTTTCCAACCCTTGAAAAAGAGAGACTGCCTCAGTACGCTCGACAGATGAAAGGCGACTGTTGCGCGAACTCATTGCGAGTCCATCGCTCTCTCGAACCGTTGAGGAAGAGAGTATTTCGACAGGGAAGTTGAGGTCGCGCACCATGCGCCGTAAAACGCGCAGTTGCTGTGCATCTTTTTCGCCAAGCACCATAAAATCCGGCAAAACAAGATTAAGAAGCTTTGCGACCACCGTGCAAACCCCGCGAAAGTGTCCTGGACGCATTGCGCCGCACAGCACTCCGGAGAGAGCTTCTTCGTCGACCCAGCTACTGCTAGCGGTACGATACATTGTATCTGCTGTTGGATAAAAAAGGATATCAACACCTTCTTCGCAACATAAATTCTCGTCTCGCTTGAAATCGCGCGGATAGGCATCGAGGTCCTCGTTGGGTCCGAATTGGGTTGGGTTCACAAAGATACTGGCGACAAGTACGTGTGCTTTTTTGCGAGCGATGCGCATCAGTGATAGATGACCTTCATGCAGAAAACCCATTGTCGGAACAAAACCAATGGTTTTCCCTTCGCGCCGCAACAATTGCGTTGTTTGCTGCAGCTCTTGCGGTGTGCGAATGATTTTCAATGAACACTCCATTCCAAAGCAAATTTTGTTACTGCTGCTGCTGAAATGGCTAAACCAAAACTCAGGAGAGTGCCAACAAGCACATATTCCGCGAGCGTTTGATCGTCCTTGGCTTCGCCAAATCGGAGAATCGATTTCGCCGCGACTAAAAAGCCGATCCCAGCCGACTGACCTGTCATGACGAAAAGAAAAATCAGGGCGCGTTCCAGCTGTCCGATCATCTTTCCGCCGTCCTTCAAGCCATGAAGTGCCTCGCCCAGGTTGTTTTCCGCCTGAATCTTCGAAGCAACTTTTCCAATCAAAAAACCTGCCCCTTGCACTGATATAGAAAACCCTGCAAATAGAATCATCCAGTTCATCCCTAAACCATCAAAAATAGCCCCTCCAAGCAACCACCCCGTTAGAACGATAGAAGCAATGTGAAGTCCCTGATCTAAGCAAAATAAACGCCACGTATCCGCAAATTGTTGTTTTGCTAGATCAATGGCTCCGTGAAAAATAAACACTAAAACGGGAATCAACCAGCCGCCCCATTGCTGACAAAATAGATACGAAAGAGTCGCCACGATTCCGGAGTGCAAGGAGAGTGCCCATAACTTTTTCTTTTGACACTGAAGCCAATCAGGCTGAAGAAGAAAATCGGCAACAAAATGAGCCGACAACAAAACAACTATAAATTCCATTACTTCAAACCTTTTCGATTATCACCCTGCAGGGTGATTATTAATGATTATCACCCTACAGGGTGATTATTAATGATTATCACCCTACAGGGTGATTGTTGATGATTATCACCCTACAGGGTGATTATTAATGATTATCACCCTGCAGGGTGATTGTTAATGATTATCACCCTACAGGGTGATTGTTAATGATTATCACCCTACAGGGTGATTATTGACGATTATCACCCTGCAGGGTGATTATTTCACCTTCCTTTAATCCGATCATAGAAAACTCGATCTCCGTCCAATGAGCCGCTTGAAGAGATTTATTGATTGAAGACTGACCCGTCTTAAAATTTTTCGCGATTTTCGCCTGCGTTCTACCGAGCAAGGTCTCGACGACTACACGAGCCTGTTCAGGACTCCACGGACGAACAAGCGTATCAATCAGCCCAAATGTTGCGTCAACCGTCGCAGAAAACACGGGATGCTGTGGAGCCGCAAAACACATCAGAAGCGGACGCTTCAGCTCATTAATTCTTCTTCCAGAAACCGTAAAAACCTCGCCAATCGACTCTGAAACCCGCTCCCTATTTATCAAGCTTATATCCAGTTCGCCCCAAGCCATTGAGACACGACTATCCACAGAAAACTCCTTTTCACGCTTTAATGTTGCACGCAAATATAGGGCGGTTCGTAATGCCGCAGTGAAATCAGAAAACACCATTTGCCAACTATCACCGCTAAAAACATCGACGCGCCCAACAACCTGCTCAGGAAAAAGCTGGTCAGCGGACTTAATCAGCTCAACAACCCGACGATGTTCATCAGGAGAAAGCGCCGAGGAGCCAACCACATCTCCAGTAAGGACTGCACCGTATTGTTTTTTCATGTCGTTTCCTTTTTTTTAGCTGAATCCAGAGGAAAGGTCCCCAGATCCACTTCCGTTTTATAATTGGAAAGTGCCTGTTGTATTTGCGGCTTTAGATCCGCAAATTTCTTCACAAAACGAGGCACATGCCCATTCCCCATACCGAGGACATCAGTAAAGACGAGAATCTGCCCGTCGCAGTGCAGACCCGCGCCGATTCCAATGGTTGGAATCGTGATAGAATCTGTGATTTTTTGTGCGAGTTCAGCTGGAACGCATTCGAGAACCAGAGCAAATGCGCCCGCACCTTCTAGTGCGAAGGCGTCATCCAAGAGCTCCCGTGCCGCCTCATCCGTTTTGCCCTGCATTGCATAACCACCGGTTCCCTTCACACTTTGTGGGGTTAATCCGATATGACCTAAAACAGGGATTCCGTTTGCAACCAGTTTTTCAACCAGTTCAACACGTAGAGCCCCGCCCTCGATTTTCACAGCATCCGCAGCGGCTTCCTTAATAAAGCGACCCGCATTTTCCATCGCGTGTTCCGTCGTGCCCTGATAGGACATAAACGGCATATCCGCAACCACCAACCCGCATTGAACGCCGCGAGACACAGCGACGGTGTGGTGAACCATCTCATCCATCGTTATCGGAAGCGTCGTCTCGTATCCGAGAACGGTCATCGCCAGCGAATCGCCAACGAGAATGAGCGGGAAACCCGCCTCATCGGCATACTGCGCCGACAACGTATCATACGCCGTCACCGACGCAACCTTCAGCTTGCCCTTTAAGGCTTTAATCTTACGTGCTGTCCATTTCATACAAACTCGACTCCTGTTACTAACACTAGATAATAGACACTAAACACGGAGTACGGTAAAGCCGCAACTAAACAGACATTTTCAGAAACCTTTTAGAGCAAGCGCAATTGGGCAGGTATCTGGATCCATCTCACCTCCATTTCGATATGTTTTGAGTCGCTGTACCGACTCGCGAGCGAGCTCTCGGCGAACATCTCTACGTCGTCCTTTCACGCGCGCAATTTTCATCGAATCATACGCAGTGGTTTTATGTCGCAACCAAGCAATCGCTGCCGCGCTTGCTCGTTTTTCGATAGGAATACGTTCAGTTCGTGCAACGGTTCCACTACCAATCGGAGTCGCGTGGTCGGAAATCTGTTTAGCCATCCCGTTCGCAATCGCGGAATAACGCGGATGAAAATCGAGCCAGAGTAGAATCGCTTCATGAAACGCGACCTCGTACGCGCTCTGTTTTTTCGTACGCTGCTTAAGCGCACTAGCGCGTTTTTTCGCATACGCGGGATCCGAGCGTTTTTCAGCAACACTGACCCTGGCTTTTTCAATATTTTCCTTCGATGCCCAAACACCGTCCGAATAGGTACGCCGTCCCTTTTTTTTTGTCGCAGTCCAGGACGGTCCGAGCGTCTTTAGCGTTCGTGTCACTGCAGCATCCCCCGGTTTTAGGCACGCCCAGCCTTCCGGGATTGCGAGCATCTTTCCGTCCTCAGCCACAACGTATCGGAGCTTCGGATTCGATGCAGATCGAACGGTTACTGTTTTGTATTCTGGCATATCTAGGCGTTGATTGAGGTCTGTTTTTTCGTGATATAGAAAACCGCGAGGTTGAAAAGAAGAATCGCTGCGACCTTTGCGCTTTTTCGCGTGCGCCGCAAAGAAAGGCTCGATGCGGGGAAACGTGCCTGATTTTGAGTGTGATAAATCTCCGCACCTCGGAACATTCCGCGAATCGTCGGTCGGTTTGTCGTTCTCGGCACAACGACAGTCGGCCAAGCAATTTTTACGCTAAACCCTTTCCATTTAAACGCATCCGCTAAACTGCTTAAAGCCAAAGGCGACTCCCCAATAAGAACCACAGTCGTGGTCGGGTTAATCTGCTTGCAGAGTTTCTCAACAAATGGCCCCCATTTCTCTTGGGAAAGTTTATCCCAAATCTCTTTCGCGTTTTTGTTTTTACCAATTTCATGTTGCTTGAAAACATCAGCTATATCTATTTCTCCAGTCATCTCATTTGCAAACGAATTACGTTCCCCCTTCAGCGGAATGAATTTTCGGTCAATCTCATCCAGATCGGGGCGCCACATCTCGAAATCACTCGCCAAACATTGAAGAATTTCATTCTCACCAATTGCGGAATCAGTCCAATCCTGAAGCTCTGCCTTTGTGTGAACAAACATGGTTTTATCGCCCATCTCAAGGAGAACCGCATCGCCATCAGGTAGTAAATGTGAGATTCTTGTTCGTTCCGACGTGAAAAACACAGCGTTGCTTTTGAGTCTCCTTTTTATAAAATGCCTCAATGCCTCGGCCAGTAAACGTTCGATCTTTATAAGCGTGATATCGAGAGTTAATTGGTGAAAATGCTTCCGATAGGGTGGTGTCGAGTACTCCTCTGGGCTGTCATCCAACCGATAGACGCTTTGCGCCTCGATCAGCGTATAGTCATCTGAATCATGATCCGTCTCTTCCAGAGCATCTGTGTTCAATTCACGAACCAGAGATTTTGTGACAGTTGCAAGAACTTTTCCCTGCTTGATTTTTGAGATAATACTATTTCGCAGTGTCGATGCTTCGATTTTTCTGCTTTCTAATTTTTGCTCCTTCACCCACTTAGAAGAGAAACAAAATGTAACCTCATCAAAATATCTTGCCAGATTTTTCGATCCGACTGAAAATGAAAATTGACGAGCGTCCTTTCCTTTTTCCAGCACCTTTTCTTTATCAATGAGCTCAAGCTGAAGCATCGGGATTTCTGTGAGAATCAAATTAAACCCCTCTTCGAGCTTATTACAAATAATCGCATTATTTATCTTCGCTTGCATCCATGGAACGAACGCACACTTTTTGATGGCCGCCGTTTGAGCGGTAGGATCGTCCGAGAAACAAATGAACTCGAGTCCTTTTTCTGAAACGTTAACTAAAAGACGCGAACGGATACCGAGCGTTTCTTTTTTTGGCAGTTTTTGTGTTGATTGCATGTTATTTCTCCTTTCCTGCGAGAGAATTTATTGTGTTTTTGTCAGTTTGAAGTTGTTGAAGATGAAGAAGCGTGTTTTCGGATGGAAGCGTCTCTTCCTCGAAAGCGGAAACATAGTTTACTCCACACTCCGGACAAAACGCCTTACCAGGTTCAAATAGCGCTTGGCACGTTTCGCACGTCGAATTGAGAACCTCGCCGCACCACCCACAATGCTTGGCCGAAAGGCTCGACCGAACGGCTTCTGGCATAAAGTGGATTCGGTTCCCGATTCGATATGGATGATGAGTCGGACACAGAGCGTTTGGACAATACAAAACATTGGACTGAGAAACTAACGAACCTTGCTCCAACCCCAAAACCTCGCAGACCTTGTTGAGTTTTTCCACAGACAAAGCGGAAGGATTTCCTCCCTCAAACATCGATATAGCAGAAGGGGAACACCCTACCTTCTCTGCCAAGCTTTTTTGAGTAAACCCCATTTTCCGGCGCATTTCTTGTGTTTTTACGGATGGATTCTTCATTTCTGCCTCTTTTCTCTGATTTTCGTATCGTTTTAGATTGATCGTTTTTGATGAAAACACAAGATGATTTATGAAATTTGATTGTTTTTGATTTTTACCCAACGATTGGAGACGGGAAAATGCCGTCGGGTTTGCGATCGATTCGTTGCGCAAAAACAGCCAAACCACGAAAATAAATTTTCCGAATATAAGCAGCTATCTCACCTTGCAACGCTTTTTTGCGCAAGCGAGTTTTCTTTGAATAGCTCGTGCCGTCTTTACATCAACCTTAAGATCGTTCAACGTTTTCGTGCCCGCAAAGGTACTGCTGGAGTAACTTCTCCGTAGCCCTACCACTTAAGCTCAAAGGTCACGAGTTTCCTCGTCGCGACAGGATAAGTCCAGTATGTCGGGAAAAATGAAACCGTAAACATAATG
>JAOZMR010000207.1 GCA_029934215.1 Pontiellaceae bacterium
GTGTTTTTAAACGAAGGGCTTCTGTTAGACAGAATGCCAATCAAGGGCCGCCTCCTCGGCGACGATGGCGAGAATGTTTCGCTTCGTCGTGGATAATGGCGGGATTAATCGCTGTATTTTTTATAGGTACTATTGTGCCAACTGTTCAAGCACAAGATACACCTATCAGTCTCAGTCCGTCTGCCGGAAATAATACGTCTGGTGGTAATATAATCCAACTCAAAGCTACTCTTAGCAGTGGGCCAAAGATCACATTTATTATTACCAAAAAAGATGGTAATAGTTTCAATGATCCCGGCACAATGACAATTAGAGCCGGTGCTTATAAGGGTTGTGTTGCCAACAATGATTCTTATCATTGGTCTTATAGTTCAGGACTATCAGAAGTTAAAAAAACTTTTGATTTAAGAGATTATGATGAGTTGGGTTCTAGTAAGGATTGGTATGCAGCAATTGGTAGACCAAGTGTCTATTGTGATGGAACACCTCCCAGTTTTTATTCAGGTAAATTGCATTTTGAAGTACCTAAATTAAAAACTCCAAGTTCACTTTCTCGTAATGATACAGAATTTGATTGGGGAAATGTGGACGGTGCTAATACTTATAGGATTGTTCTTTCTAAAGACTCTCATTTGAATGGGTTCAATGATACTGAAACTGATACTAGCGATTGTACTAATTCTTCTGTTTGCCAAAACTGGAAGATTAACTGTTCTTTGAATGGTTATTGTTCTTCAAATGAATCAGAATACGATGGCTTTGTATTAGAAACAGATACTCGTTATTGTTGGAGTGTACGTGCTGGTGTTCTTGATAAATCGGAAATTCTTTTGGCACCACACAGTAATTGGGCTAGTGGTAGCTGTTTTACTGTTGAAGCTGTTGGTCCCGGTATTCAAGCACCTAACAATGTACAAGCTACAGATGGTGACTATGAAAACTACGTAAAAATAACGTGGGATGCTGTAAGTAATGCAGATTCCTATGAAATTTGGCGTGGTACCAGCAACAGTAACATGGAAAAAATTGATGTAGATTCCAAGAGTCCTTTCAAAGATGAAAATGCCGAGGAAGGTGTGAAATATTATTACGCCGTAAAAGCAGTGAAAGGTTCTGAAAAAAGTAATCTCAGTACTAGTGATAAAGGATATTTGAAGGATTCTGTTGTTATTTGTACAGGCAAAGATTGTGAAAAGCCTGATTACATAGTGACTGCAATGGAACTTAGTCCAGATCAATCAGAGTTCGAGGTCGGTGAAGACTTTAGAATCTTTGGTAAGACTAAAAATATTGGTGATAAACAAGGAGGTAAGCTCGTTCTTTATTGGAGAACTTCCTCAAATGGCCCTATAGATAGTCCTAATGATGGGGAATTATTTCATGAAGGTAGTTGGGGACGTTTAGATTCTGGTTATGAAATGGAATCTAATTCTAACTCTTTTACTGTTCCTCAGCATTCTGGTGATTACTGGTTAGGCTTGTGTGTGGCAATGGAAAGTGGAGAAGAAGCAAGCACTTCTAACAATTGTAATAGTATCAAAATTACCATTAGAGGAGAAGTATCAAATAAATTTGACCTATTATGGGATAAAGATGGTAGTGGTGAAGGTACAATCAGCGTTTCCCCTTCTGGCGAAAACTGTGGCACTGATTGTTATCGCTATGAAAAAGGTAAAGATGTTACATTAACTGCTAAAAAATCAGGTAATTCTGATTTCAATGGATGGAGCGGTTGTGATAACAAAAACGGTAATGAATGTTACGTCACGATGAGTGTACGTAAGTCGGTAGAAGCTACCTTTAATGCAAAACCCAAATATCCACTGACCGTTCAAATCACTGGTACTGGTAAAGGCACAGTCAAAGGTCAAGGTATTGACTGTAACGGTGATTGTTTTGAAAGTTATGAGGAAGGCAGTGTTGATTTAATAGCCAGCTATTTAGAAGGTTCAACCTTTGCGGGATGGAGTGGCGAATGCAATTCTTGTGATATTGACCTATCATGTGCTGTGAACATTAGTTCTCCTGAATGTAAGGTAATAGCTGAGTTTAATAATACTCCGCCAACCGTTGTCCTAGAATTGCCTGAAGGTGAAGCTAAGGATCAACCGCTTGATGTTGCTTTAGTTTGGAGTGGTAAAGATGCAGAAGACGGAGCTTTAAATACTTATGAAGTTCTTCTCGGAAAAGTTAATGAAACAGCCGTTAGCATAAAAGGTAGTTGTGTTTCCAGTAATGGAAGTGGTAAAAGCGGTTCTGGTGATGCTAAATTTACTTGTACTCCATCGTCACCACTTGATTACGACGAACCATACATCTGGACAGTCACGGCTACTGATAAAGGCGGACTCTCTACGTCAAAAGAAGGCCGTTTTACAACTCGTAAAAACGGTAAACCTTTTGAGGTGACTGAATCTTTACCTGAAAATGGTAATGAAAAAGTAAGTTCCACAGAAGATTTTGTGGTGAGTTGGAAAGATTTGCCCTCTGATCAAAGAGACCCAGAAGGTGAATCGGTAACTTACTCTGTCTATCTTTGGGAAACGGGTCAAGCATCAGCAACAACGCCGGTCACAGGTTGTTCTGGTATTTCATCACCTACCAAATGTACTATTCCTGCAACTCAACTTAATTTTGGTAAATTCTATAATTGGCGAGTTGATGGCACAGATGGTTATGTAGACAAACATGGGAATGAAAATATCACCAGACAGCTTTGGAGTTTTAAAACGTTACCAAATAATCCACCAAGTGAGCCGATAAATCCCTCATTACTCAATGGTGGAACTGCTATAGATTCACCATTTAAGGATGTTGATCCTACTTTACCCATTGTTTTAAATTGGGAAGGTGGTGACGATCCTGACAGTGGAGATACGGTTGCTTATACGGTTAGTTTCTTTAGCGATTGTAGTGCGGTGACCTGTGATGGTGGTAATGTACCAGCAACTAAAAGCTGCACGATTCCAGCTAACTCACTTAAAACTGAGCAATCCTGTTCTTGGCAAGTTACAGCGACAGATAGTTATAACCCTGCCAATGTGATAAAGAGTGAGCCTTGGAATTTCACTACAATGGGTAATCAACCGCCTAGCGCACCGACTAATCTTGTTATCAAAACCGGAGGTAATGTAGTTGATCCAGCAGTTACAGAGCTTGATAAAATGCAAAGTATTGAGTTTAATTGGACTGCCAGCGTAGACCCTGAAGGTGACGATGTGAGTTACCAAGTTTGCTATAAGAAAGCTACTGAAGCAACGATTAAGTGTTATCCAAAAACCTCAGTGACTTCAGAAACTTCTGATCTGCTAGACAATGGTACCACTTATGAAGTATTTGTTGTTGCGGAAGACGGTAATCCTGGCAACGAGGTAAAATCCGATACGGTGACGTTCAAAACCAAAGCAGCTCCGGTGAAGCTAACATTAGAGGCTAAACCAGGTGAAGCTAGTATCTTTTTAGAATGGGGCTTTGCCGACACGATTGATCCTAAAGTGGTCAAATATCGTATTTTGCGTGTTGAAGGAAAAGATGCAGATTTCAGTACTGCAATTACCATAGCGGAAATTGATTCTCCTATGTCATCGAACTATGATGAAAATGGTGAGAATGTGAAAGGAAAAAATTACTGTTATCGTATTGATGCACTTGATGATAATGGTAAAACTTTACATACGTCCAATAAGAACTGTGCAACGTTTGGTCAGACGATCTTGGCAATGCAACCTATTGGTGGCTTAAAAGGAGAGATTGTTGATGTCCCCATTCCGATTCTCAATGGGGGTAAATTACGCATCTTCACAGGTGATATTTGGTTAAGATATGACAGTAGCGTCGTTACTGTCAAAGATGTTGGAATAAGTGCCCTTACCACAGGCTATTCCATACAACAGCCAATTGGTTTTGTCAACGAAACAGATGATATTAAAGTTGTTAAAATCCAAATCTACTTTGATGGAGATCTGGAAGATACACCAGAAATTATTGGTGAAGGCTCATTGGTAGATATTTCCTTTGAAGTCATAGGTGATGCAGAACAAAGTAGTCCACTTGTATTAGTTCCACCTGTTGATGGTAAAGGTGGTACTAAAATCCAAGATACCAACTTTGAAGACATTGCTCTCAAATTGACCAATAGCCAGTTCGATGTTAACACACGACGTGCTGTTAGAGATGGAAATACCGGTGTAGAATCGCGTTTTTATGTGGGTGAAGCCTATGTCCGAGGTGATGTAAGAGGCGACGGCACACCAGCAGAAATGGTTGATATCATCATGGCGAGACGCATTGGTACCGAATTGCTTGAAATAACACCAGAGCGACTTATTGCTGGCGATATCAACATTGATGGTGTAGTTGATTCTGCGGATGCGGATATGATTGTTTACTATGCCCGTCACCAAGAATGGCCGGGCGCACCGCCTTATGAAGTTGTCAAGACGAGAAAAGCTAGACGTGGCGCACCCGTTATTCTAAGTTTAGAAGAAGTAAGTGGCGTTTCAGGTTCAGAGATAACGGCTATATTACATATCAGCAATCTTGTTGAGTTATCGGCGATGAATCTTAGTATTGCTTTTGATACTAAAGTTGTAGAAATCATCAAAGTAGAAAAAACTGGACTCACAGAAGATACGCAATTTTTAGCAAATCCTGATAATGAGGCTGGGGTGATACATATTGGTATGGATACTCAAACTCCTCTCAATGGTGATGGTGATATTGCTAAAATCACGTTACGGTTTGTTTCGGGCGGTTCCGTGAGAAGTACGTCTTTAACGATTGCACAAGCTAATCTTTATGATCTGTTTGGGCGTAATTTTGTTATCTCCGCTTTGCAACGAACCATTGAAGCACGTCATGGTGAAGCGATTATTACTGACATTCCAGAGGAGCCAGTTGTCAAAGAACGAGCAGTGATAACGCCAATAGATGAATTGTTGCCAAAACCATCGGTAACTGGGCTTTACAGTGTAAGTGGCAGAATCACCAACACAAACGGCAAATCTATGGCAGATATTACCGTGACAGTGGGTGATGAAACAGTGGTAACTGATGATGCCGGTTACTATGCTGTAATTGGTCTAGCAGAAGGTGAATACTTAGTCACTGCTGGTAAGACTTCTGACGACGGCTTTGTTTTTGTTGAAAAAACATGTAGTGTTGGAAACAATGAAAATTGTAAGCTTGACTTTGTAGTTGATACTGGTGAAAGCGGAGATACCGTTGGTAAATATGCTGTTTATGGAACTGTCCTAGACAGAGATGGGTATCCGATTAAGGGTGCTACCGTT
>JAOZMR010000208.1 GCA_029934215.1 Pontiellaceae bacterium
GCTTCTTGGACAGAGTTTAGTTTCTTGGCGTAGCTGGTTACCACCCAACTTTAATCCATGCTATGTTCTGCCAATGGTGGTGGGCAACTAAAAAGACGTTGCCCTACATGGCTTCAATAAAATGTTAAAATTCTTGTGGCCACCTACTTATAAAACAGATTTAATCGCGGCCACCACCACCACCGTTGGAAGAAATTTCCAATCCTCCTGTCGAATTTGATGTCGATATCGATGTGCCAGGTAGTGCTGATCCCCCGTCCCCTCCCGAAATTATGCTAGGTGGTGGTGCAGGTGCAACGTCTATATTTCTCGACACATTATAAGTCGTGACTGCTGCTTTCTGTCCACATATATCTCTTCCTTCAATTTTTAAGAAGAGATACATTTTTCCTTTTTCAATTAATGCTTTGCATATCTCTGTACTCGGCATTTTAAACTGCTTATAACCAGGTTCCACCTTATCCTCAAAAAAGGATACGCCCTCAATTGTCTCAGTATAACAAGATTTTTCCGGTTCAACAGGAAAATGGCTACTATCAGAAAAGTGTACACGCAATTTGGTGATGTTGTCATTCTCGGGATCATCAATCAAAAACTCTCCCCACACATTCTGCGGATCATTTGCGTATACTTCTAGTAGCTTTATAGTAGGCGGTACGTTCTGCTTATATATTAAGCTATTTTCAACCACTTTAGCTTTGGCACCATGTATATCTCTCGCTTGCACTTTGTAGTGGATAGTTTTGCCCTGCTTTAAAAGCTTTTGGCATTGCCCACCCTCTATAACAAATGTACAGTTCTTCCCATGTTCGCCGACTTCTAATTCGTCATGATATACGACTTCATCAAAAGAATCGCCGCAAGCTATCTTGTGAAGGAAACAAGTTTCTGTTGAATCTATCGGATAATCAGGACTATTGGAAAAATGTACTCGTAGCTTGGTCACTTGATTACCATCTTCATCACTGACTTTAAAGCTACCCTTTAAAGAATTATTGCAAGCGGCTTTCGCTGTGAGTTGTTCTACAACAGGTGAATAATTGGTCGCTAGAGGTTGAAGTACGATGCTTTTTTCTACTGTATATGCTGGACGGATTTCCACTTCTCCTTTCCAACGTCTATAGCCATTCGCAACTAATTGTAGCTCATATGTTCCTACTGGTAAAGCCTCAAGCGTATACGGAGTAGTATTATAAAAGGGGTATCTATCATAATCGCTACTACGAATCGTTATTCCATTTTTCAGCAGCTTCAGCGTATAATCAACTTCTATGTCCCGTTTATCAGCTGCAGAAACAAAAACTGTCAAGTCACCTTTACTTTGATCTCGTTTAGGAGTTAACTGGACAAATTTGCTATGTTTTGATGCTTCAATTGTCGCATCGGTCTCAAAAGAATAGGATATTCCACGATAATCATCAGCAATAACCTTTACCTCATACACCGTTTTCGGTTTAAATACAAGGTTTGCTTTTGCAACTCCATTCTCATCTGTGGTGGCTGAACCTGCGTCATGAGGTATACCGTCCTTTTTATATTCAAAAGACACTCTGGCAGAGGAAATGGATTTATCTTCATAAGCAGACTTCACCGTTACAGTTGCAGGGAATCTGACTTCCTCACAGTTTTCTTGGCATTCATAGAGTTCGCTTTGATGACTTTTCAACCGTGATTTAACCAGTTTGAATGTATCATGTTCACAGTTATCCACATCAGTACACTTAATATAAACCATAGGGTGGGCATCACTAGGGCCAACAGGACAGGTACTATGTTTATATCCAAAATAATCAAAATCTTCCTTTGATATATAGTGTTCGTCATCAGGACCTTTGCTTCTGCCAACACCCAAAACAAATTCGTTAACTATTCCACGAACTATTCCATCTTTCTTTGGTTGAAAATTATTCAATAATGGAGCATTCAGACCAGAACCAGGTAAGAATCTTTGCCCATAAAAACTGATCAACCCATCTCCATCGTCTAGTACACTATTATATCCGCGCGTAGTTGTTAAACCAATCAATACCAGTATGGGTAAATCTTCAGGTAAAGGATAGCTCCGAATGTCAGATAGATCAGTGATCAATTTTCCAGGGCTTTTGTTTATGCCAAGTAGTTCCTTCTCTTCAGAATTAAAATTGACATATTCACCCATTTGATAACAGGAGATTTGTTCACAGAAATCTATCTGTCCATCGCCTCCTATAATTTCACCTGCACATGAAATAAGCAAGTTAACAAAACGAAAAGGATACAAACCCGGAGGATACAAACTACTCTCTAAAAAAGCCTCATGATCAATCTGATTATCCTGTCCTGATAAGAAATATTGATCATGCATCCATTTATTTGAATCAGGAATACCTGAATGAGGAGTACCTACAGTAGTAACTGATGCCACCGACCCTTTAAGATAAGGCTCATGACTTATTAAACTTTGTAGGTAAGTACGTGTTAACACGCCTCCAAAAGAGTGTGCAATTATATGAACTTGGTATCCGGTTTTCTCAACAATTTGTTTAATAGCCCTTCCCAGATCAGTGGCAGCATCCTGGAAACGTGCTGATGTTACCCAACGAAACTCAAATGGGACATATCCTAATTCATTAATTAGATGAGGAAAATTTCCCCAAGTATCCTTTCCGCCACCTAGTCCGTTGTATCCTTGTGAGGTTGGAATATAGCCATGTACAAAAAGAACAGGCTTTTTCCCTTCATAACAAGACTTCTGATTATAATTACAAGCAGACGTAAGCATGGCAGCACTAGTTGCTGTGATAGTTACTTCTACTTTTTCAGTTGTTGCGTTTTTGGTTATTTTGTCTATACCATAAGCTAACCTGCTACCAAATCCGTAAGTTTCTGAAGCAGTTTCCCAAAAATGAGCTAGTTTAAGATACCATCCTTTACCAGTAGGCTTGTTACTCCTATATTTAATTGGATAATATAGACCGCCAATAAGACCTTCATCAATTATACATGTATTATTATGTTTAGCACATGTTGTTTCTATTTTCCTCAAACTTTTTGGTTGAACAGAGGCGGATGGGATGTTTGAATCCAAAATTTCAGGTGGCGGTAGAATAATATCTACCAACCCAGTATCACGATCAGATTCAATGACAATCGAAGCATTACCTTCGGGTGTTCTACCCCTGGTAATAGTAATGCTGGTTTCATCAGTAACAGAACCTTCAGGCACTTGCACGAGTACTTCTGCTAAGTCATCGCTGATAATTCCTCCACTTGGCCCAACAATTCCAGTATTTTGAGAGGCTATATCTATCAGATCAAAAGTGTCATTAGGATTTCTTATTGCCCCATATTTACTCACTTCAAATACGAGATTTCCATCAACGACACTTCCTACAAAAATGGCCCACCATAACGACTCTCCTGAGTCACTTTTGGCAATCAACCGAGGAATCAATATACGAAAATCACTGGTCACTATAACTCCTTCGGCACTGAAGGGAACTGTCCCTGAATATTCCGCTGCCTCTTCAAGTTTGAATAGCAATGTTGTCCCATCTGAAGGGATAAGTTGTAAATTGGCCCAAAAATGTTGTTCATTACCAGAATGCCCCTTATAAACTAAGTGAGGAATATGGAGGCTAAAGTCCTGATTAAGAACAGACGTATTTGCATTGGCATCTGGTGAAACATTGGCTTGTACTTCAAACTCATAGAGTATATCACCCCCGGGAACATCTTTTACTAAAGCTCTTTTTATTCCAGGTTCACCCTGTTGTGTGCATTGGAAGAATCTTTGGATAGTTGGTGTCTCTGAACGGCCGGTCAATTCATAGCTTGATGGTGTGCAATCTCCAACTGTGAAACCCATATCATCAGGTAAATTAGTACCTGAAACACTGAAAGTGACCAATTGATTAATTTCGCTCGTTAAAGGTGTAACATCAGTCACTTTGATAATTATTGGCTCCACCATTATTACGTCACTAGACTGAACTGACCAAACTAAATCAGCCAAGTTGAGTGTTTCTACCGTCCTGTCAGATTTGATGACAAAAGTATCAGTACTCTTGACAGTACTCCCAGCCAGTACATCACCAAACGATAATGAATCATCAACGATGGTAATATTGGCGGAGGTAGTGCTTACCGTCGCTGTCACATTTTTCAAGTCATCACCACCATTATTAGTGATATGACCCGTATAGGTGTATTGAAACTCAGTAAAACTGAGCCGTTGTTGACCCACCAGTTCATAATTGCCTATGACCATATCAGCCGCCTGTGCTGACGTAATCTGCAATAGCATTAGTAAACCAAACAGCAGGGAACGGGACAATAGGTTTTTCACTGTCCTGCCCTCCTGATAGATTGGATGATACAGTTTCATTATTCAGCCTCCGATTAAGTTAGGTCGTTTTCTACGTTCAAAAAAAGTCATACCCATAAGCAATAACGTTAATAAAATCATTGCCCATTCGGATAAAGTGGGAATATCCTGTGGTTTTGTAACAGGCGCGACTGTCATAGTAGTCGTCCCCTGCTCCAATACGTTAAAAGCGGGATCAAATATTTGAAACGATTGAGTGCCTGGCACGCCAGCACCAATCCATTCAAATTCTACGGAAAAACCAGATGCCTTCGCACCTTGGACAATACCCGTCGTTGATGAAAATGAACTATACGCGGCGGGAACACTAGGTGCAGAAAATAAGATCGTCTCATTCCACTGTGTACTCAAAGGTGCAGATGTAACCACTTTTAAAGAAGCTTCCCGATAACTTGCAGGATCAAACTCAATATCGAACAATTTCACTGCCACGCCGGCCCCCAATGAGCCGTCATTAGTCACCGTATAGACATATCGGTATTGATTTCCGCCCAATGGAAATAGTTGTGACTGGACGGAGATAGCATAAGCGGCACTCGAAAATGCCACATAAAATATGGAAAGGCTCATTGCCCACCATTTCAGCCTTGAGATTATCATTTAACATTCCTTAACAAAAGTTATTCTCCAATAATAAATTAAGAACAAGCGTAGGGTTGGTTGAAGCTATCGGTTACTGCATTGCGCTATCGCGATACTTCGTTCAGCGAAACTAAACCCACTACCCTTTAGACATTGAAAATATCATCTTCTAGTCAATTACTGGGTTAGGTGATTTAGGAGTCGCCGATACTAAATCTATAACATCAACCCGCACCCTATCCAACTCGAAAACTTCATGATACAAATTAATGTTTTCCATCCATAATTTTTTAACAAAATTTTTCGATTGGT
>JAOZMR010000209.1 GCA_029934215.1 Pontiellaceae bacterium
TCAGGCGTTTAGCGCTGAACCTACTGAAGAAGGATAAAGCAAAACCCTCTTTGAGTATTCGCCGCAACCGCTTAATGGCGGGATGGAACGGAAAATACTCAAAAAGCATTCTTGGGATTTAGATGCGTTTGCCCTGCGTGCTTTCCAAGGTTTGGATGTTTAGCCGACGTCGACAATCGACGCTGTATAATCGGCGGGTGGTTCATAGCCGAGCAGCGTGATGCAGGTGGCAGCGAGGTTCGCGATGCCTGGATTTTCCACATCTGCTTTCCGAGCATTGGAAACTCCTGACGGATCAAAAACGATCGCCGGGACTGGATTGAGCGAATGTGCTGTTTTTGGTTTGCAATTGCCGTCGGAGTCTAATTTGAGCTCATGGGTCTTTTTGTCGAGCTCACACATGTCGTCGGAGTTTCCGTGGTCAGCGGTGCAAACCATGATGCCGTTGGTTTTCCTGAGCGCGTCCATGATTTTGCCGACGCTTTCGTCCACGGCTTCGACAGCTATTTTGACCGCAGCGGTGACACCTGTGTGCCCGACCATGTCGCCGTTCGGGAAGTTTAAACGGATGAATTTGTAGTCACCGCTTTCGATGGCCTTCACGACCTCCGCCGTAATTTCATCGGCCTTCATGCGTGGAGCGTTTTCGAACGGACAGACATCGGACGGAACTTCCTTCCAGGTTTCTGCTTCGAATTTCCCGGAGTTGTTACCATTAAAGAAATAGGTGACGTGTCCGAACTTCTGCGTCTCCGAAATGGCAAACTGTTTTACGCCGACGTTCGAAAGGTATTCGCTCATTGTGCGATCAATGGCGGGCGGAGTGACGAGATATTTTTTCGGCACATCGAGGTCCCCGTCGTACTGCATCATCCCCGCGTAAATCACATCGGGCTTCGATCCGCGATCAAACTCTGTGAGCTCGTCGGCTTCAAATGCTTTTGTGATTTCGAGAGAGCGGTCGCCTCGAAAATTGAAGAACACAACGCTGTCGCCATCAACAATGGGACCAACGGGGGCGCCGTCGCGTTCGATCACAAATGCAGGTAAATCCTGATCAAGGATGCCAGGTGCCTCAACTCGGAAGGCTTCCACGGCTTCGCGCATCGAACCAAAGGTGCGGCCATCGGCTTTTACATGAGCGTTCCAGCCGCGCTCAACCATCGTCCAGTCCGCATCGTAGCGATCCATCGTGATGTTCATGCGACCGCCGCCGGAAGCGATGCAATAGTCAACCGTGCCGTCGGCATTGATATCGGCAAGGAATGCATCAAAACGAGCGACATAATCGAGAGCGGAAGTCGGCGGCACGTCGCGCCCGTCGATCAGCGGATGAATACGTGCACATTTCACCCCCTGCTCTTTGGCTTTCACCAGCATAGCCTCGAGATGCTTGAGATTCGAATGAACATTACCGTCCGAGAATAAACCGATAAAATGAAGGGAAGAGCCCTCTTCAACGGCATTTGCAACAAGCTCCTTCCAGACCTCGCCATCAAACATAGAACCAGATTCAATCGCATCGCCCACCAAAGCCGCGCCCTGCGCGAAAACGCGCCCGCAACCCATCGCATTGTGACCAACCTCGGAATTACCCATATCGCCATCGTCCGGCAAACCCACCGCAACACCATGCGCTCGAACCTCGGAATAGACCGCATTCTCGCGCAACCAATCGAGATTTGGCGTACTCGCGAGCTTCACATAATCGCTCTTCGGGTTCTTCCCAATTCCAATACCATCCATGATTACCAACACAACGGGTCCTTCAGAACCCACAAAAACATTCGATTTTTTCAATACTTCCATCATATAAAATTCTCCTTATTTAAGGTGAACAGGGTGAAGGCAGAACCCAAAGGATGAAAGTTCAAAGTGCCAAAAACTTGCATTGAGCTCTACTCTGTGTAGCATCTGCCCGTTCATTAAAAAAAGGAAATTTATGGCTAAAGAAGAAGCATTGGAATTCGAAGGCGTCGTAGAGAAAGTTCTCCCCGCCACTCTCTATAATGTGAAACTGGAAAACGGACACGTAATCCTCGCGCACATTTCTGGCAAAATGCGCAAGCATTTCATTCGGATCGCCGTCGGCGACCGCGTGACAATTGCCATGTCTCCATACGACCTCACAAAAGGTCGCATCACATTCCGCCACAGGAATTAAACACAGTTCATTCCGCTCTACATTTCGGTTTATTTCCCAAGAACGTACGGATGAAAACTTATGAATACAATTATACCAGTCGACACACTGGGTGAATGCAACATCGCTTCGCCGTTTCAAGCGAAGCACCACACATTTTATAGTGATGAAGACGGGGTGATCCGCCATGTACTAAGCCGCGACTTGCAAGACGCATCCTCCGTCGACGAACTGGAATTCTTCCAATTAGCCGGAGCACGCGAAAAACTATTCTTTGACCCGAAAAACGCTACAGTCGGCATTGTGACGTGCGGCGGGCTTTGCCCAGGGCTTAACGACGTGATACGTTCGATCACATTTTGCGCGTTAGAAAGCTATAACGTGAAAAAGGTGCTAGGTTTTCAGTATGGCTACGAAGGCCTCGTTGCTAAATACTTTCATCAGCCCATCGAACTGAACACACAGAACACCGACGACATTCATGAAAAAGGCGGAACAATCCTGAAATCATCGCGCGGCGGACAAGACATCAAAGAAATGGTTCACACACTCAAACACTACAAAGTGGACATCCTCGTCACCATCGGTGGCGACGGCACACTTCGTGGCGCACGAGAGATACAGAAAGAAATCACAAAACAGAACCTAAACATCTCGGTGATCGGTGTACCGAAAACAATTGACAACGACATAGCCCTCGTTGACCGATCCTTTGGTTTTGAAACCGCAGTTGAAGGCGCGTGGGACATCATCAACTGCGCGCACTCCGAGGCAAAAGGCTACCGTAACGGAGTCGGGCTGGTTCGCTTAATGGGACGCGAATCCGGATGGATCGCAGCATCCGCATCGCTCGCAAACAGCAACGTCAACTTCTGTCTCATACCAGAATCAACATTCGATCTCGAAGGCCCCAACGGACTCTACGAACACCTACGCAAACGTCTCGAAAAGAAAGACCACGCCGTCATCGTCGTTGCCGAAGGTGCGGGACAAGATCTAATGGCACAAGCCGCCGCGACAGACAAATCTGGAAACAAAAAACTAGGCGACATAGGAACCTTCCTACGCGACGACATCAAACGCTGGTTTGCCGAAAACGAGACAGAAATCAACGTAAAATACTTTGATCCAAGCTACTCCATCCGAAGCACCCCCGCCAACGCCAACGACTCAGAATACTGCCTACTCCTCGGGAACGGAGCAATGCACGCAGCCATGGCAGGCAAAACCAACATGATTGTAGGTCTACACAACCACCGGCTTGTCCACCTACCAATTCCAATGGTTGGAAAACGCAAACAAGTGGAGCCAGACCGCTGGGTTTGGCAAACCGTTTTACAAGCGACCCGCCAACCCGCAAACATGAAAAACGAAAAAGAAGATAGAACAGAAACATAAATGAAAATCCACTCAACACTAGAAAAAGACTCCATATTAATTGGACGTTTTGGATTATGTCAGATTCGTCTAATCAACGACAGCAACTACCCGTGGGTACTACTCATTCCAGAACGCGAAAACATCACAGAAATCCATCAGCTATCCATAGAAGACCGCCGCCTACTTACCGAAGAATCCGCACTTCTCTCCGCGACACTTGCCCATCTATTCAACGCCGACAAAATGAACATTGCCGCGATAGGAAACCACGTTCCTCAGCTACACATTCACCACATTGCACGACACAAAACCGACCCCGCATGGCCCGCGCCCGTTTGGGGCAAACTTCCGACGAAACCCTACACCGCCGCCGACCTCGAAGAAACGGCCGACAAAATCGCCGACGCCCTATGGTGTTAAGGCATTTCCGATTGGAAATTTGGGCTTTTTCGATTGGAGATTGCCGATTGAAAGAAAAGGTTCCAACCCTTGAAGAAAGAGAAGGGGTCAGTCCTATAAATTAATGATCCAGCCTTGACGGGCGAGTTGCATTTGATAGATTTCTTCCATGCCAAGAAAACCAAGAGTGGAATTTAAGGGAGCGATTTATCACGTGATGTGCCGGGGAAACCGTCAGCAGAGCGTGTTTCGGGAAGATCGGGATAACGAAGTTTTTTTAGATACGTTGGGAGAAGCATGTGTTCGTTGTGGATGGCGGGTGCATGCTTTTGTGTTGATGGGGAATCATTATCACCTTTTGATTGAAACTACGGCGGCGAATCTGGTGGCGGGCATGCAGTGGCTTCAAGGAACGTATACGAAGCGCTTTAATGTGCGGCATAAGGAGTGGGGGCATCTTTTTCAGGGGCGATATAAAGCGTTGCTGGTCGATGGCGTCGGCGATTATTTTTCAACAGTCGCCAATTATATTCATCTGAATCCGGCCCGTGTTAAGGGGTTTGATTTTGAGCAGACAAAGCTAGAGGAGCATGTCTGGAGCAGCTATCCGGCGTATTTCCTGACCGAAAAAAGACCGGAATGGCTTTGTGTTGAGCGAGTGCTCGGCGGAGTGGGCTTTCGGGATACACCCGCAGGGCGGCAGGCATATCGGGAACATATGGAGCGGCAAGTTTTAGGGATGCAGCGTAGCGAAAAACCCTGGATGGCGGATGAAAACTGGAGTCGTATTCGTCGCGGGTGGTGTTTTGGTGATGATGTGTTTAGAAAAGAGATGATGGAGCGTCTAGACGGCTCATTAAAGTCTAAGCGGCGAGAGTCGTTTAGTGGCGCAGAAATACGACAACATGATGAAGTCGAGGCGGAACGGTTGGTCAAAATGGGGCTAAAAGCACTTGGCCTTGCAGATGGAGATTTGGGGGCAATGATAAAAAGCAGCCCAGAGAAATATGCAATAGCTTGGTTGGTACGGAAAAACACCTGTGTGCGGAGCGGTTGGATTAAAGAACGCCTTCATATGGGGTCAGCCACTAACTTTTCTGATTATTTGCGGAAACTCGAATCTTCAAAAAGAGATGGGTGGGGCTATACGGAATTTGACCGCATTCAAAACATTAATTTATAGGACTGACCCCTCATGTGACCCCTCATGTCAATCCTTTGGTGCTGATGGGTGGGGTGGTTCTGCATCCGGTTCTCAAAGTGCAT
>JAOZMR010000210.1 GCA_029934215.1 Pontiellaceae bacterium
AAAGCGAGAATCATGAAGATATGGCGAACGCCATAATAGCCGCTTGGAAGCTTAACACATCAAACGCAATGATAGAAGGCTTTTGTTTAGTGCAGGTCAGGTGTTCTGATTCTGATCCGTGGGACGTTTTACCATCCGCGGGACCCTAGTTTCTGCGCATGTGAAGTGGCATCATTCAAGTTGCGAGGCAAAAGCTAAAATCAGGCGTTTTGTATGAGGGCTAGTTCTATAAGCAAGGCGGCGTATCAGAGAGAACCGCGTTAAAACGGCAGATTAAATCATCTTGATAGGCACCCGCAAACGATCCATGTAAAACACGAACAAGCCCTTTCTCGCGCAACTCCACCCAACTGGCAACCTCCTCGCCAGGGATAATCGGAAAGAAGAGGCAGCCCACCGCTCGGGCAGCATCCAGATCGCCCGGCGCATCGCCAACCATTAAAACCCGATGGGGTGCATAACGGTCCTTCATCGCGAGAGCTAGCGACTCCGCTTTCGAGCCAAGCTCTGCACCCGCAATCACATCCACAAAATGTTCGATCCCAGCATGACGCCACTCGCGCACCAGCGCATCCTCCGTCGTCTGAGAAACAACAATCGCATCGGCGTGCGCTCGGATTTCTTCCAAGGTTTGGAAAACGTTGTCAAACAGAGGTATCGGCGGAAGCACCGAAATTCGACGACTCATCTCTGCGCTCCAGTCGTAAACCGATTTCAACTCCGCATCATCATACTTCGCTAACTCTGTCATACTCAACGCCAAGCCAGAGAAAACGAACCGCTCCAAAGATTCAATCGGCAGTTTTCTTCCAACCCTTGGAAGAAAAGCTTCCAATGTCCGGAAAATCTCAAGAACAAGCTGAAAGCGATTCAGCCCGCGCCAAGGAGAAAACAGCCCGACCCATTCGCAAAGCCTTCGAGCCCTCGCCGCCTCAGTCTCCATCCCCCAGAATTCGATGATCCCGTCGTGAAAAATCCGTTGTTTAATCGACATACTATCGAACACACAACCATCCGAATCAATCGCGATCAGCACATCGTGGTCCGGCTTCAGCTCAATCAAATCGTCTTTAGAGTAGGTTTGTTTCATCCCCAGAAGGCTACCCGTTTACTCGCCACCTGTCCAGCGGCGGATTCGAGTTTACACGTACACCATCCCTCATATAAAACTTCCTTTTTTGATGATGGGATCCGAAGCCCCGTCATGAAGCGTGTCAGCGATGCTTCTCTGCACGATTGTCCCAGTGTACAGCTGCCTCTAGCGCGGGTTGGCATGTTAGAAAGGCTTGCACCACTTCGGGGTCAAAATGGGTGCCGCTACAGTGAGTGACCTCCTCGAATGCATCTGTCGCAGAAACCGAGTCCTTGTATGGACGGACAGAACGCATGGCATCGTACGAATCAATGACGGCAAAAATTCGCGCTCCGAGACAGATCTCGTCGCCTTTTAGACCGCGCGGGTATCCGGTGCCATCAAATTTTTCGTGATGCGAGAGAATTAGCTCTGCAGCGGGCGCTAAACGGGCGCTCGACTTGATGATGTCGTATCCAGCCTGCGAATGGGTTTGCATGGTTTTCCATTCGTCCGAAGTGAGTGGACTCGGTTTAAGCAGGACGGCGTCTGGGATTGAGATTTTTCCGATGTCGTGGAGCAGAGTGCCCCGAGCGAGTTCATCAAGCTCGGAGGAGGAAAGGCCCAGGGTTTTGCCAAGAATGAGGGAAAGGTCGCGAACCCGAACACTGTGTTGACCGGTTGCTTTTTCGCGAGCATCGAGCATTGCGACCATGGCCTCGAGCGTGAAATCGTAGGCGCTCACAAGTTCCGCGCTCTTTTCTTCCACAAGGTCTTCTAAATGAAGTCGGTAGCGCTCGTTCTCTGCAGTCAGCCGTCGGTTTTCGTTGCGAACGGTTTTGATTTCGATGGCTCGTTCCACGGTTCGAAGGATCTGTTTGGTTGTGAAAGGCTTGCCGAGGTAGTCCACCGCCGAGCCGGCTCGGATCGCTTCCGCTGCCGTTTCCAGATTCGGGTTTCCTGTCATTAAGATGACAGGAACATCTGGCGAGTTTTCTTGAAGGAATTTTAGCAATTCGATTCCTGAGATGCCTGGCATCATGATATCTGAGATCACGACATCGTACTCTATTTCGGTGAGTCGCGTCTGCGCCTGTAGGGCATCTTTCGCACAATCCGACGAGTAGCCTTCCATTTGTAGAAGTATTTGTATCATTTTCAGGATGCTCGTGTCGTCGTCGACGACCAGAATCCGTGCTGGGGATTTTTCTTCTTTGGTTTTCATCATCATTCGCTTTTTTGTATTTCACTCTCGACCCGATTACGCCCGCCATTTTTTGCTCGGTAGAGCGCAGCATCCGCACTCAAAAAAATATCCTTTGCATGCGTTCCTTTGTGATGCGTCGACACACCAAAGCTCGCGGTCAGGCGACCTGCTTCGTGGAAATCATGCGATTCGTAGTTGAGCCGAAGTCGTTCCGCCAGTTTTACGGTTATATCGAGCGGGGTTTCGGGGCAGATAATTAAAAATTCCTCGCCCCCCCAGCGGCCTGGGATATCGCTGGTTCGCAGGGTCGCAAGCAAGATCTCGGCGGTTTGGACGAGAACCGCATCGCCGACGTGGTGCCCATGCGTATCGTTTACCGCCTTGAAGTAGTCGATATCAAGCATGATTACGGATAGCGGCCGGTTGTAGCGGTCGGAGCGGGCAACCTCCTGCGCAAAGGATTCGTCCAGCTTTCGGCGATTGTAAAGCCCAGTCAGATTATCCCGAATAGCGAGTTGCTCCAGCGCTTTGTTTTTCAGGGTCAACTCTTTACGCGCCTGTTGCAACGCGATGTGGTTTCGGACTCGGGCCTTCACAATCGATCCATTCACCGGCTTTATGATGTAATCCACTGCGCCGAGACCCAGACCGTACGCCTCCTCCTTCATCTCGCGCAAGGATGTGACAAAGATCAAAGGGATATCACATGTATCCGGCGACTTCTTAAGCCGTCGACAAACCTCATAGCCGTCAATATCCGGCATTTTTACATCCAAAAGAATGATATCCGGTACCGGCTTCTCGTTTGCTACTTGCAGAGCCGTCAACCCATCGGGTGCCGATTGAACATCCCACTCCTTTTCCAGGATCTTTCTCAGCACTAACACATTCGTTGGGTGGTCATCGACAATCAAAATTTTTTGTTTTTGCGTCTCACTCATGGGAAGCCCTTTGTACATGCCCCTTTAAATCTGGGCGTATTTGCACAGGTATTTAAACATGTGTTTTGCATTATTTGTTCCGTCTCCAACGAAGCGTTGAATCAGAAGAGTTCACCAAAAAACGAGTTGAATCAAGCGTTAGCCATATTTTTTTCCCCCCCAGTCGAAGGAAACACTTGTACCACGCCCCACGCCACTGTTACAGTCCCGCCATAGATTTCCACGACCTAAACCGAACAGGAGCTCCAGAAAATGAATATTTTACATGTATGCGCTAACCCAAAAACCACAGAGGAATCCGTTTCAAAGCAACTCGCCGCACGTTTTTTCGGCAAATTGATGGAGCTTAATCCCGACGTGGAACTAAACAACATCGATCTTTATCAAGAAAAACCACCATACTACACAAACGATCTTTATCGCCGCATGTGGAATCCCGTTTTCGATGTGAACTACGAACCCAGCAAAGCCGAAGTCGCCGCAGCCCACTACGCAACCAAGCAGGCAGACCTCTTCAACGCAGCCGACGTACTCGTCCTCACCATGCCAATGTGGAACTTTTCTGCTCCAGGCGTCATGAAAGCATGGATGGATCAGGTATTGGCCCCCGGTTTTGTTTTTGAACTAACCGAGGATGGACCCAAACCGCTACACAACATCACCTCGCTCATCCTACTCGTCGCATCCGGCGGTGTTTACAAAGAAGACGACGAACGCGATTCGCTTAGCACACAGATTCGCGCCGCATTCAGCTATATTGGCGTGAACGACATTCGAGTCGCATGGGCCGACGGACAAAACAAGATCACAAACAGCGACTGCGAAGTACGCCGCGAAATGGCCTTTGATGCTGCCGAAGAGCTCGCTGAAGAGCTCGCCGAAGAAAGCCAAGACTAAGGTTCTGGGTTGTTCCGACCATTGGAAATAGACTCCATCGCAGAGTACGCAGAGGCTTTTTGACCACGCCCTGCGCCTCTGCGAGAAAAAACATCCCATCCACCAAACCTCATGATACCTTTTGTAAAAATCTGCGGAATCTGTTCTAGAGCTGATCTAGAGCAGATTTGCGCGTTAAGCCCAGACGCTATAGGGTTCGTCTTTTTCGCGACATCCAAACGCTACGTCCGCCCCGAACAAGTTGCGCACTGGCTGAACTTCATTCCAGAAACCATTAAAAAAGTCGGCGTATTCGTCGAACCGACCGCTGACGAGGTAGAAGCCATCGCCCGCACCTGTCAGCTCGACATCATACAAATTCATACCACTTCCAATGGTTGGAAGATTGATCGCCCACTCTTCCAAGGCCTGGAAATATGGCTTGCCTCGAAACTCGAAGACGGCATCACCCCGACGCTACTAGAAGCCGTACAGCCCGAACCCTCTGTCCTGTTAACCGACTCCTTCGACTCAGAAACAATCGGAGGAACCGGAAAGCTCTGCGACTGGGACAGCGCTAAAAAAACAAAAGACCTCGGCAAACCAATCCTCTTAGCTGGTGGTCTAAACCACACCAACATCGCCAAAGCGATTTCTGTGGTCCAGCCGTGGGGGGTCGACGTCAGCTCAGGGGTCGAAAAAGAACCCGGCGTAAAAGATCTCCGCAAAGTCAAAAAATTCCTCACAGCGCTTCGTGCAAATTGACTAAAGGCACCTCTGCAGGAAACCTCCAAACATCGGAAGAATTTCAGACCACTAATGTTTCACTAATTTTACCGCTTCAGCAATGGTTGGCGGAGCAGTAGGTTTCTCCTTTTTAAAACAGCGGGAGTTTATCTAATCAAAAAACTCTATTCCGTTTATTTCTCCATCTGGGGATTACCCAGATGCTTATACAACAAAAAAATACAAATCCGGCAGCTCATTGCGTCGCCGGAAGATAAGTGGTCAGAACTCCCTCTCCGAAGTGCCTCTCTATTCCTCTAACGAAGTGGTTGTGAAAAACTGATCCAGCTCGTTTCCAA
>JAOZMR010000211.1 GCA_029934215.1 Pontiellaceae bacterium
AACATTGCGACTTTCTTGGAAGAGAAATTAGAGATGGCAAACGAGATGCCGGAGCCATCGAGAAACAGTAAAAAAAGGCAAAAGAAAACCCCTGTAAACATTGAGTAAAACAATATTTACAGGGGTTGAAAAGGTGGCTCCTGCGGTTGGGCTCGAACCAACAACCAAGTGATTAACAGTCACCTACTCTACCATTGAGCTACGCAGGAATCGTCGAAAACAATGAAGTTATAGAATTCCGCGGGTAAGTCAAGGACTCGGGGCAATTAAATTTCATTTTTTTCAATTTTGTTGAAATTTTAGAGTTTTGCGGATTTTGTGAGCTGTTTGATTGTGACGGTTTTTTCGTAGAGCGCCTTGCCGACGATCGCTCCGGTGAGGTTGTCGCAGTTGAGCGCGACGAGGCGTTTGATGTCTTCCACGCTCGAAACGCCGCCAGATGCAACGACGTCGCATTTCACTGCCGAACACATTTTGCCCATTTCGAAGGCGTTCACGCCATCCATCATGCCGTCTCGGCTGGTGTCGGTATAAATGATGGTTCCGACGCCCGCTTTGTCGACCTGGATCGCTAGATCGACAGCAATCACGTCCGTGGTTTCAACCCAGCCTTTGGTTTGAACCATCCCGTTTCGTGCGTCGATCCCGACCGCTATTTTTTCTCCGCCGAATTTTTCGACGAGGCGCGCGAGCTCCTCTGGGTGTTCGCAGGCGCGAGTTCCTAGGATGATGCGAGAGACGCCGGTCGCGAGCAGGTTTTCAATATCCTCGTCGGTGCGGATGCCGCCGCCAATTTCAACGGGCATCTCCACGGCTTCGGATATGGCTTTTAATTCGGCGATGTGTACGGGCGCTCCATTGAATGCGCCGTCGAGATCGACGACGTGCAAAAATTTGCCGCCCTCTTTTTCCCAATGTTTCGCCATTTCGGCGGGAGCATCCGAGTACTCGGTTACTTCGTTCGCCAAACCCTGTTTTAGGCGCACACACTGGCCGCCCTTCAAATCGATTGCTGGAATAATTGTTATCATGGGGATAGAGAGTACTTGTTAATTGTATGAAATCCATAAAAATCGCCTCTCTTGGCTTTGATTTGGAGGTGTAGTTGGTTATCTTTCACGTTTTGGAGGAGTAAAGCGTTTGATATTCAACGGGTTTAACGAGGTGACTTATGACTATGAGAAGTATAGAGATTTATGATACAACACTGCGCGACGGTGCGCAGGCGGAGGGGGTTTCCTTTTCTGCTGTCGCTAAAGTGCAGGTCGCGAAGCGGCTGGATGAATTTGGTGTTGCGATGATTGAGGGTGGCTTTGCCGCATCCAATCCGAAGGATATGGAATTTTTCCGGCTTATAAAAGAGGAGCCTCTGAAGAACGCGAAAATTGCATCTTTTGGATCGACTCGGCGTGCGAATGTGGAACCCGAGGCCGATACGGGGCTCGCCGCGTTGCTCGAAGCGGATACACCGGTGTGTACCATTTTCGGGAAGAGCTGGCTCTTGCATGTGACGGAAGTGCTACAGACAACCGCAGAGGAAAATCTCGCGATGATTTCGGATAGCGTCCGCTATCTGAAGGTGCATGGCAAAGAGGTGGTTTTCGATGCCGAGCATTTTTACGATGGTTACAAGGATAATCCAGGCTATGCGATGTCTGCTCTTAAGGCGGCCGCTGATGCCGGTGCCGATTGTTTGGTGCTGTGCGAAACCAATGGCGGCGCACTTCCGCATGAGGTGGGGGAAATAACTGCGGCGGTTGTGAGTGCTTTTGAAACGCCGGTGGGGATTCATTCGCATAATGACGGTGAACTCGGTGTTGCGAATGCTTTGGCTGCGGTCAATGCCGGCGCGGTGCATGTGCAGGGAACAATGAATGGAATCGGCGAGCGTGTCGGCAATTGTAATCTCTCTTCGGTGATTCCGAATCTGATGCTGAAAATGGATTTGGAATGTCTTCCAGCCCCTGGAAACCTTAAGCAGCTTCGGATGCTCTCGCAGTTTGTGTATGAACAAGCCAATATGCGTCCGTTCACGAAACAAGCGTTTGTTGGGGATAGTGCGTTTGCGCATAAGGCGGGGATGCATGTTGATGGTGTGCGCAAAATCCCAGAGAGTTTTGAGCATATCAATCCAGAGCGGGTTGGTGCAAAACGCCGCATCTTGATTTCCGAGCTGTCAGGGGCTAGCAATATTTTCCTAAAGGCCATCGAGATGGGGCTCGAAATCGATCGAAAATCGCCGGAAGTGCGCGAGGTGCTGCGGCAACTCGAACAGATGGAAAAAGAGGGATACGAATATGAGTCCGCCGATGCATCGTTCCAAATGTTGATCAAAAAGGTGCTTAAAAAGCATCAGTCGTTTTTTGAGTTGGAAAGCTTTAGTGTCACGGTGAATCGTCAGGGCGGGGTGGGGGAATGCCGAACTGCTGCAACCGTGAAGGTGAGTGTTAAGGGGGAGACGGAATTAACCGTTGGCGAGGGCGATGGTCCAGTCGATGCGCTGAATGTTGCGTTGCGCAAGGCGCTCTCGAAGTTTTATCCATCCATCGCAGACGTCGTTCTCCGCGACTACTCGGTGCGTATTCTCGATCCTGAGGAAGCGACGGCTGCGAAGACCCGCGTTTTGATTGAATCGGGTGATGGCGAGAAGACGTGGGGGACGGTCGGAGTCTCCGAAAACATCATTGAGGCATCTTGGGAGGCGCTGGTCGATTCCGTGGAATATAAGCTTTTCCTTGAAGAGGAGAAGGTTCGGACAAGCCCGCAGGAGATTTCCAAACATCATACGATTGATGACCATGGTTAAACCAAGAAAACGACGGTATGGATGTCCGCCATTTTCTGTGATTCTTTTTGCGATAATTGTCGGATGTCCCTTTGTGGGAAGTTTTTTCGGATGGGATTTTTATCCACCGGAGGATGAAAACCGCCGGATGGCAGATGCCCCTACATTTCGAACGCGACGTGTTTCGGATTGACCGAAGGAGATTGATGCTTGGTATAAGGATCATTTTGGTTTCCGAAATACCTTCATTCGACGTCACCGCACATTGATGGACGATGTTTTTGATCGGCAGTCTGATCGTGCTCTGGAGGGGCTTTCTGGATGGCTTTATCTGAAGGATAATGGGAATATTGCTGATTTTCTCGGTCTTCGAATTCTTTCCGAAAAGAAGAAGGAGAAATTACGTTTAACATTTGAGGGTCGGCAGAAGTGGTTAGAGGAGAAGGGTATCCACTATCTGTTGGTTGTTCCACCCAACAAACCGGTGGTTTATCCGGAGAATCTCCCCGAGGAGATTCAGGCAGACCGAGGGGTGGATGGGATGATGCAATGGTGGGGCTATCTTGCTTCGCTCTCGTCTTCGCTCCATCTGCTGGATCTTCGGGACGAGCTGATTGCGAGAAAGGCGAAAGAGCCTCTCTATTTTTCGAACGATACGCACTGGTATCATATGGGTAGCTATGTTGGTTATTGCGCGGTGATTAAACGTCTTTCCGAATGAATTCCGAGTTTGGAACCGCTGCCGCTGTCTGCATGTGTGAGGGTTGATTCGGAACATAAAGGGGATTTGGTCGCCATGATTGGTGGTGGTCGCTCTGCCTCTGTTTCTTGCGTTGAACTACTCCCAAACGCAGCAGGTGCAGCGTGTTCAGGCGCTATCGGATTCGTCTCACAATTTGTTTCAGGAGGGTGGCTCGGCTCTCGTTGTACGGAATCCAAAGGGCAGGGGGCGGGTTGTCATTTTTCATGATTCGTTCGGAGGGCAGAATTGGGAGCTGTTTTTCCCCGTCCATTTTGCGGAGACTGTTTTTACTCATTTAATTACCTTAAACCGTTACGGTTAAGCAGGTTGGATAGAGTGATTTGTTAAACTTCTCAAACTCTGCACCCATGTAAACGTAAAAATAAAGCTTGCGCTATTATCCCAAATCGGTAGTTTGCAGACATGTACATAGAACGAGTCCCAAATAGAAACTCTCCGCCCGCTGTTCTCTTGCGAGAATCGTGGCGAGAAGACGGAAAAGTCAAAAAAAGAACAATAGGCAACTTGAGCAGCTTGCCCGACGAGACAATCGAGGCACTTCGAGCGGCACTCAAGAGTGAGGTGATCCCTGCGTCGGAAGGAATCGTATCTCCTAAAAGTCTAATATCAATTCATGATGTCCGACAACACGGTCATGTGGCAGCCATCTACTCCTGTCTTAAAAAGTCAGGTTTGTTAAATATGATCGATTCCAAATTTTCCCGAAAAAGGGATGTAGTTGCAACGATGATTATTGATCGGATCATCAACGGGGACTCCAAACTCGCCACGGTTCGCCATTGTAATCCGGAGACGGCTTCCACTTCTCTTGGCGAGTTGCTTTCCGTTGAGGATTTACATGAAGATGAGTGCTACGCGGCTATGGACTGGCTACTTGAACGTCAACCAGGAATTCAAAGAAAACTTGCAAAAAAGCATTTTGAGGATGGCGCTCAAGTACTGTTCGATCTCTCCTCTTCATATTTTGAGGGGAAGTGCTGTGAGATGGCTCATTTTGGGTACTCCCGAGACCATCGATCAGACCAGAAACAAGTGAATTACGGACTCTATACCAATGCTGACGGCACCCCTATCGGCGTAGAAGTTTTTGACGGAAACGAAAGCGATCGCATCGCTTTTCCCATCGCTGTGGATCGAGTGCGAAAAGATTTCAAACAGAAAAATGTTATATTCATTGGCGATCGCGGAATGATCAGCGGCAAAGCTATCGACGAATACCTCCGTGATGAAGAAGGTGCTGACTGGATTACCGCGCTCAATTCCGCATCTATCGCAAAGCTTGAGCGGTGCGGAAGCATCCAACTCTCGCTCTTCGACGAAATCGACCTTGTGAGCATAACTCACCCCGACTATCCTGACGAACGTCTCGTCGTTTGCCGTAATCCAGTCCTCGCAAAACGCCGCAAAAAAAGCGCGAAGCTCTTTTACAGGCAACCGAAACACTGCTCGCAGAAGTCATTAAAAAGATCGACCGTAAAAATAAACCTCTGCGCGGAAAGGATAAAATCGGGCTGGAAGCCGGCGAAATCGTCAGTAAGAAAAGGACGTCAAAACACTTCATTTTCACTATTAAAGACGACTCCTTAACTTTCGAGCGGAATGA
>JAOZMR010000212.1 GCA_029934215.1 Pontiellaceae bacterium
TATGATCTGCCGAATCTATCCACGAGAAAAAGCCTCTAAAAAACGCACATTCGTAAAGAGCCGAAAAAATGGGATTGATTTCCGATCAGAAATCGCTCAATCGACACGTACCTTAAAAAGACCGCCGGCTAGCGCTCGTTTTTTTTGATAAATTTCGGCGATAAAAGCACACTTCGAAAGAAAAAGGCAAGATTACGGTCGTCAAATCCATGCGTAATTTTCTCCTCGACCCTTTTTCGGTGGGTCGATTTTCGTTTTTTTTGTTTTCCAATGGTTGGAAAACTGGAAAGCTCCGTGGTTTTATGAACTGGAGGCGAGAAATATGTCCAAAAATTTGGGACCCGAATGGGTGAAAAGCGCGGTGTTTTATCAAATCTATCCGCAATCATTTTATGACACCACTGGTGACGGAATCGGCGATCTGCCGGGCATCATCGAAAAGCTCGATTACATCGAAAACCTTGGGGTCAGCGCAATTTGGGTGAATCCCTGTTTTGTGTCGCCGTTCAACGATGCGGGTTACGACGTGGCGGACTATTGCAACGTGGCTTCGCGCTACGGAACGAACGCCGATCTCGAGAAGCTATTTCGCGAAGCGAAGAAGCGCGGCATCCGCGTTCTGCTCGATCTCGTTCCGGGGCATACGTCCATTGAGCACCCGTGGTTCAAAGCATCGTGCTCGCCGGAAAAGAACGAGTTCTCGAATCGCTACATCTGGACGGATAGCGTCTGGCATAATGGCGGCGAGAAGTGGGCTTCAAAAATGGTTCAGGGGCATTGCGATCGTGACGGCGCGTTTATGATCAACTATTTCTGTTCGCAGCCCGCGCTCAATTTTGGATTCGCCAAACCGGATCAACCGTGGCAACTCCCGACGACGCACCCCGACGCACAGGCGACGTGGAAGGCGATGCGCGATGTGATGCGTTTCTGGCTCGATGCAGGCGCGAGCGGGTTCCGCGTCGATATGGCCGGGTCGATCATCCGCAACGACCCCGACGCAAAAGAGGCGAAACGTTTCTGGGGCGAAGTTCGCGAGATGCTCGATACGGAATACCCAGAAGCCTTCATCGTTTCCGAATGGACCTGCCCGGAGAACGCAATCCCCGCCGGATTCCATGCCGACTTTTTCCATTTCAATTCAGGGTACTACGGACTCTTGCGAGGCGAAGCATTTCGCGCGGGTCCTGGCTCCGAGCATTTTCAAACGGGCACGAGTTTCTTTGATGCAAAAGGCGAGGGCGATGTGACGCTCTTTATGGATCACTATTTAGAGCAGTACCGGAAAACGAAAAACAAAGGGTACATTTCCGTACCCGTAGGGAATCACGATCTCGGACGAATTAACTATCGTCGCTCGGTCAAGGATATTGAAATCATCATGGCGTTTTTGCTGACGTTCCCCGGCACGCCGTTCCTTTATTATGGCGATGAAATTGGCATGAAGCATCTACCGAACACGCCGAACCGCGAAGGCGGATATCAGCCGCGCATCGGCGCACGAACCCCAATGCAATGGACGGCGGACCAAAAGGACAACGGCTACCTGCCGATCGATACCTCGGAAACTGCGCCGAACGTTGCCGAACAGGACGAGAAGAAAAGCTCGCTACTCAACATCACCCGCAAGCTCATCGACTTGCGAAGCACCGAACCCGCGCTCGCCGCCGATGCGGATTTTGAAGTTCTGTATGCGGAAAAGAACAAATATCCCTTCGTCTTCCAGCGTTCCAAGGGTCGAAAAAAAGTAGTGGTTGCATTCAATCCTGCGGCGCGGGAGGTTTCGATTCCGCTAGCGGTTTCGGCGGGCGAAATGCTCGCCGGTTCTGGCGCGAAGATTGCTGATGGGCAACTCGTTATGAAGGGTCAATCGTACGGCGTTTGGGCGTTGATTTAGTTTTTTGGCGAACGCCGGCAGCGCGCGCTGAAGAGTAGGCGCCAAACTTCACCCAAGGCCTCAAAGATTATTTTATTGCTCATTTTCGATTCGCCGCTTCGGCGCTCTTCAAAGACGATTGGTGTTTCAGCGATGGTGAAGCCTTTCATCCATGCTCGATGCGTCATTTCGACCTGAAATGAGTAGCCGTTGGAGTTGATGCGCTCAAGGTCGATGGCCTCGAGCACGCGCCTGCGAAAACATTTAAACCCACCCGTTGGATCGGTGAACGGCATGCCGGTGATGATTTTAACATAAATTCCGGCTCCTCGACTGAGCATTAGCCGGGATAGTGGCCAGTTCATGATTCGGATTCCGCCGACGTATCGTGAGCCGAGGACCAGGTCGGCGTCCTGCGCCGCTTCGAGGAATTGGGGTATCGCGTTTGGATCATGAGAAAAGTCTGCGTCCATTTCGAAAATGAATTCGTAATCGCGTTCCAATGCCCATTTGAAGCCAGCCAGATAGGCTCGCCCTAGACCGTTTTTGTTTTTGCGGTGCACAATGTGGATTCGCTTGTCGTTGGCAATAAGCTCGTCTGCGAGTTCGCCTGTGCCATCGGGAGAGTTGTCATCCACGAAAAGGATATGTGCGTTCGGAGAGCCCGCGAGAACGGCTTGGGTTATTGCGCGTATGTTTTCACGCTCATTATAGGTTGGGATGATAATTAGGGCTTTTTTCATAGCCCCGCGATTCTACGTAAAAGTGCGCGAAGAGTTCAATCACTAACTGTGCGAATTTCTTTCTTCTCCCCCAGCTGACCGCATGCTGCGGCGATATCTTCGCCGAGCGAGTAACGGAGTGTCACTTTAAAGCCTGCGTTTTTTAAGCTGTCGCCGAATGCTTTTCGAGCATCCAGCGAAACGGGCTTGTATTTCGCGCTGGGATGCGCGTTGAACTGTATCAGGTTGATGTGCGCGTTGGTGCCTTGTAGAAAATCGAGTAGTGCAGCGAGGTCTTCGGGTGAATCGTTGACGTCTTTTAGCATCAGGTATTCGATCATCGAGTTTCCAAGGTCTGGAAGAATTGCTTTCAATTTCTTCAAGGTTTGGAAGCGAGCAATCGGCATGAGCTTTTCGCGTATATCTTGGCGTGCGCTGTGGAGGCTCAATGCGAGCTGAATGGCGGGAAAGTGTTCGCGAAAACGAAGCATCGCATCGGGTATGCCGACTGTGGAAACCATTAGGTGGTTTTCGGATATGTTGAAGAAGCGTGGGTCGCGCAGGGTTTCCAAGCATTGGAAGAGGTTTGTTTCGTTGTGAAGCGGCTCGCCCATTCCCATGATGACGATGTTTCTGAGGCGCCGTCCTTCTTCGCGAAGAAGGCGCTTGGCGAGCAACACCTGGTCGAGCATTTCGTCGGCGGTCAGGTTGCGCGTGAGACCCATGGCGCCGGTCGCGCAGAATTGACAGTCCGCCGCGCATCCGATTTGCGAGGAAATGCAAAGGCTTGTCCGACCCGACGCGATTCGCAGAACGACGGCTTCGACTTTTCCTCCGTCTTCCACGCATTGGAAAACCAGCTTGGTTGCGCCATCGGTTTTGGAATCGTGCCGCTCAACAAGTTCCATCCCTTGGAAAAACTCGGATGCGGGTTCTGGGCATTCTTCAGGAGGGAGCGCCTTTTTCAGGTAGGCGTTGAGGAGTTTTTTGCGCTGATACGGGTCTCGGATTCGTTTTTCCAAGGTTTGGATGTCGTAGATAGATTTCATAGAGGTGAAGTCTATCGCAAAATGCAGTTTCCAAACATCGGAAAAACAGGCAGAGTTTTTCCAATGTTTGGAAAAGCCATAGATAGACGTGCGGGATTGGATGCTATAACGAATGCGTACCGATTGGTGCATCGCGATGAGGTCGGAGAGTTTTCGATTGATCGATTCGGCGATTGGCTTTTGGTGACGGGGTATAACGAGGCACTGTCGTCCAAGCAGCTTCTTCGGGAAATTGGGTCGGATCTGCGAACGATTCCTTGTACGGGCGGGATTGTGCGGACGAATCGGCGCGATCCGCATCGAAATAAATTGTTCAGCGATCTGGAGTCGTTCGGCGAGGCGCCGGCGTCTACGTTTTCGGTGAGAGAGCATGGGCTGCGGTTTGAGATTTCTCTCAACGAGTCGCAGCACCCGGGGCTGTTTCTGGATCAACGCGAGTCGCGCCGACGGGTCGCGGAGAGATCCAAAGGCAAGCGGGTCGCAAATCTATTTTCGTTTACCTGTTCCTTTTCGGTCGCGGCGGCGGATGCTGGAGCCGAGGTGGTCTTTTCGGTCGATTTAGCGGCAGGCTGTCTAGAGCGAGGGACGCGTAATTTCGCATTAAACGGTCTGGCGGACTCTGGGCGCGGCAAATTTATCAAAGAAGATGTACGCAAGTGGCTGGCACGGCAGGTGCGAAAAAAAGAGGCAGATCCGGCTGGGTTTGTTCCGTGGGATGTTGTTGTTTGCGATCCTCCGGTGTTTGCCGTTGCGAAAAAAGGGGATGCTTTTTCGGTTAAAAAGGAGTGGTCGGGTCTTGCAAAAAGCGTTCGAACGATTTTATCAGAGGACGGGGTTGCTTTGTTTGCAAATAATCATCGGGGCGGCGATGACGGTTTTTATTTCTCGACTCTTCAGCCGCTTTTTCGAACGGTCGAAGCCCTTCCTCCTCCCGTTGATTTTCCAACCATTGGAACTCCGCATGTTCGAACATTCTGGTGTAACTAAAGGGTGCTCGCAAAGTTTTTCCGCTCCAGCGTTTGCCATTCGACGAAAGAATTGTTTGACTTTTAATTTATTGTTACCTGAACCCGTTGGATAATTTTTAAAACAGCTGTTTCGAGCGAAAAACCAAATTTATTCACGGCAAAATGTGCCGCAACGCACAGATTTCCATGCGAAGCCTTACACTTCGCGTTGTTTCCATCCAGAAAAGCACTCGAGGGGTGAATGGCACTAAGTTAAGCCCCTTTTGCACGGTTTTCAGTCTTCATTGTTTTCTTTTTTATTTTACCTCTTGATTCCGTCAAAAGTGGGTGCGATTTCTTCCTTCGTTTCACGCATCTAGGCTCCGACCTCCCAAGGCGATCTCTGATCAATTTGTCAGCAATAACATCATAGAGAGCGGAGATGATTTTCTGCTTTTCCTTTGCGCTAAGTCGCCGCGCAGAAATAAAGCGCCTAATTTTTGGATTTAATGCAGTAGTTCCACTCCCCGTGAAAATCCGCACGTT
>JAOZMR010000213.1 GCA_029934215.1 Pontiellaceae bacterium
GCTTCGCGGCGCAGGTCGAGGAAGCGATATTGCAGGCGAAGCGCTTCGTTGCACTCTTCGTCTTTGTTGACCTGAAATGGAATCACGTCGGATTCGCCAAGGATTTCCATGGTTTCAGCCACGAGTTCGATTTTTCCGGTGGCGAGCTTCGGGTTGATCGCCGCATCGTCACGGGCGACGATTTTTCCGGTGAAACAAATGACGGTTTCAACGCGCCAGTGTTCAATGTCTTTGTAGAATGAAGCCTCTGGGTTGATGACGATTTGGGTGAGACCGTAGTGGTCGCGCAGGTCGATAAAGAGAACGCCGCCGTGGTCGCGGATTGTGTTAGTCCAGCCAGAAATGCGTACGGTTTCGCCAACGTGATTTTTGCGGAGTTCCCCGCAGGTATGAGTTCTATATGGGTGCATGATATTTAGTTCCAAGTTTTTAAGTTTCTAGTTTTATATTTTAATCCGGCACAACTATGCGACTGCCAGCTGGCGAATATGAGCAATTTCTTTGGCGTGTACGGTCCTCACCGATTCTTTATCCGACGTAACAACGCGAAAGGTTCCGCCATCCAATTCCATAAATTCGACCTCGTACGCCGTTCCGTTTTCATAAACATGAACCACAACGCCAATATCGCCACGTTCTAAACCCTCTTCGAAAAGGGGCTCTTCTAAAACGACCTTGCTATGTTCAACAATCATCAATTTCTCGCATTCATCAACACATGCTGACACAGTGCTTTACGGAACAACATCCAGACAGAGATGCGTACGGTTTAGCCAACGTGTTCTTTGCGGAGTTCCCCGCAGATATGAGTTCTATATAGGTGCATGATGTTTAGTTCCAAGTTTTTAAGTTTCTAGTTTTATATTCTGTAGGTGCCTATGCCACCATCATCGGAGCATCGTGTTGAGTGCCCATCAGGGCATCGATCGACAAATCCTCGTCACAGTCGGGCCAGTGAATTCCATAACCGGACGGGGAAATCTTAAAATTATTCTGTGACGTTTCAGAAGCCATCGCCAAAGATGGAGAAACATCTTCAACAGGCTGCGAGATCAACTGTCCATCCACAACAACACACAACATTCCGTCTTCAAACTGAACGCTTTGAACTTTATGTAGCTTTGTCATTGTTGTCTCCATGTATTTTCGTCCACTCCGAAACAATATAATCAAAATTCGCAAAAATGATTTTTCGAATCGCTTTTCGGTCTGACGGGGAAAAGTTGTATTCATGAGAAGGTACAATGTCAAACGAATCGACATCCAACCAATACTTCGCATCGCATTCGGCTTTGTTGCAGTGAATGTGAGCTGGCTCCCCTCCTTCATTTGTATAAAAGTGAAGTCTCCAACCGTCTATATATAGAATTGTTGACCTCAAATCTCGCCCTTACAGAAGTTCCATGAGTTCGGGTAGCTCGACTTCGCGTTGCGTTCCTTCTTCCATGTTTTTGAGTACAAAAATTCCTTTTTCGAGCTCGGTGTCGCCGCGAATGATGACTTGCTGTGCGCCGGTTTTGTTCGCTCGCTTCATCTGTGCTTTGACTTTGCGGTTGGTCAGTTCCATTTCGCAGGCGATGCCTCGTTGACGGAGTATCTGCGCGAGAAGCATGTTTTCTTTGAGTGCTTCTTCGCCGAGCGAAACGATGAATATCGCGGGCTTGGGTGCAAATTGTTCGGCGGTTATGCCGTTGGCTTCGAGCGCGGCAATCATTCGTTCCACGCCCATCGCAAAGCCTACGCCGTCGATGGTTTTATTGCCGATCTGTATGCGATAGCGTCCGCCGCCGGAGAGCGCATTTTGTGCGCCCAGTCCGCCATGTACCACTTCCCAAACGGTGTGGACGTAGTAGTCGAGTCCGCGCACGAGGGTTGGATCGATTTCGACATCAATTTTGAGACTTTTTAGCGTTTCGACAACGGTTTCGAGGTAGGCACGCGAATCGGCGCTCATGAATTCAATAACGGGCGGCGCGTCGGCAATGAGTTTCTTCACGGCTTCGTCTTTGGAGTCGAGCAGTCGGAGTACGTTGGTTTCAAATCGTTGTTGCGCATCTTCGGGCAGTTCGCTCAGGCGCGGGCGGATGGCTTCGCGCAGACCTTCAAGTACTGCGGCGCGGTCTTCGGGTAAGCCGATGGTGTTGAGACGAATTTTTGCGCCGTCGAGTCCCCATGCGGAAAGGAGGTGTAGCTGCAACGCAATGACTTCGGCGTCGGCTCGTGGATTCGGTGCGCCAGCGGCTTCGACTCCGATCTGATGAAACTGGCGTTTACGACCGGCTTGCGGACGTTCGCAACGAAACATGGGCCCCATATAATAGACGCGAGCGTTGACGGTTTCCTCGGCACCCGATGCGATGCAACGAACCGCTCCGGCGGTCCCTTCGGGACGAAGGGAGAGTTTTCGACCGCCTCGGTCTTCGAGGCTGTACATCTCTTTGGTGACGACGTCGGTGGTGTCGCCGAGAGAGTGAGTGAAGAGTTTCGTCTTTTCGAGAATGGGGGTACGGATCTCTTGAAAGCGATAACGCGCGAAAATTTCGCGTGCCCGTTCTTCGATCATTTGCCAGATTGCAACATCTGGTGCAGAGATATCAGACATGCCCTGAAGGGGCTGAAATGAACTAGAAGCCATTTTTTTGATTTCCAATTGATGATTTTAGATTGTCGATTTATCCGCCTAAATCAACAAAACGACACGCCGCAATTAAATACCGGTGATGCGTTCTTTCATCGCCTTGCCGGGTTTAAATTTAACGACGGTCCGTCCTGGAATGGTGACCACATTTTCTGGTTTATTTGGGTTGCGACCGATGCGAGATTTGCGTGTGGCAAGTTCAAATACACCGAAATTCCGAAACTCAATCGTTTCGCCTTTCTCTAAAGAATCAATCATGTAATCGAGCGACTTTTGCAAAACAACAGCCACATCCTGCTGTACATACCCTGTCTCTCTTGAAATACGAACCACTAAATCTCTCTTTGTCATTTTTTCTCATCCTATTCACTTCAGAATTATCTTAAATTCAACACGTTGTAGCGTTTACTCAACCCGCACATCTTAGCGATGAAGACGTTTGGGTCAAGCCATATATCGAAAATCTTTCCCTAGCGAGAAGCAATCCGATGAAATATGAGAGCCGCGAGTAGCCCTGAAAAGGAAAGAATCGCGAGCGATTTGTTGAACAAATAAAAGGTGTCGTGCGGTCGAACGAAAAGAACCGTATCTCCGGCTTCCACATGGGTAGAACGTTTCGCCACGTGCTCCAGAATCATCCCGCGCAATACGTCATCACCATGCGAGGTCTTCTGGGTGATATCCGTGTTTTTTAGCGTACAGGCTTTGAGGTCTGCTCGTGCCGCCGTCAAATTCTCGAGAGCCTCATCGATCCCCTCGCGGGTTTCCTTGGCTGTCGTAAACTCGGCTTCAGCGGCTGCGACCGCTTTTTTATAGGTTTCGTCATAAATCGACGCGAGAACGGATTCGCCTTGAATCTCCTCGCCAGGTTTTAGCGGAAGCGATTTGATTACCCCAGGAACCTTCATGGCAACCGCAACACTCAGTGGATGTTTTTCCAAAACCTTCTTCGTTGGGAACCATGCATCCCGAATCGACCATAGACAGAGAAATGCGCAAAAAACTGCCGCAACCAAAAAATCCTTCGTACCTTTAATTTTAACTCGACCCCTAACCATTACTTGCTCCTTTTTCTTTTAATAGCTTTTTGCAAAAACAACGCGACCCTTGCTTGGTTTACCGCTTACAACACACGCGCCCTGCCCTGCCCGCTCGTAATCAAACGGAATACAGCGAATCGTTACAGACAATTCGTCATTGATTTTCTTCTCGGTCTCTTCGGTGCCGTCCCAATGAGCCATCGCAAAGCCGCCGAGCCCAGTCTTAAAGAAGTCGACAAAATCCTCCCACGAGTCGATCTCGCGTGTGTGCTCCGTGCGGAATGCGCAGGCGCGATCAAACAGCCCTTGTTGGATTTCTTCGAGAACCGCCGAGATGGATGCGGCAAATTCTGCGCGATCCTGCCCTTGTTTTTCCTTGGGTCCTTTATCGCGCCGCGCCACAAAAACGGAGCCGCTATCCATATCGCGCGGACCGATTTCGACGCGAACTGGGATTCCTTTTTTGACCCAGCTCCACCCTTTTTCTCCAGCATTGATGTCGCGATCGTCAACGACCACTTCAACGGGGCGCCCCGCGTAGCTCTGCTCGCGAATCATCGCGGCGGTTTCGTTGCAATACGCCATGATCGCGTCGTGGTCTGCACCTTTGCGAAGGATTGGAAGAATCACGACGTGTGAGGGCGCAAGCTTCGGCGGCATAATCATTCCATCGTCGTCGCCGTGCGTCATAATCATACCTCCGATCAACCGAGTTGAAACGCCCCAGGAAGTTGTCCAAGCGACCTCTTCGCGGCCTTCGCGCGATTGGAATGTAATGCCCGAGGCTTTTGCAAAATTCTGCCCTAGGAAATGGCTCGTTCCGGCCTGTAGAGCCTTACCGTCCTGCATGAGAGCTTCGATACAAAGCGTATTCACAGCGCCAGGGAAACGCTCGCCAGCCGTTTTTTCGCCCGTCAGCACAGGCATCGCCATATACTCCTCTGCGAACTGTTTATACACTTCGAGCATTTTAACGGTTTCGTCCCACGCCTCGTCGCGGGTTTCGTGAACGGTATGTCCCTCCTGCCATAGAAACTCCGCCGTACGCAAAAAGAGGCGCGTACGCATCTCCCAGCGAACCACATTCGCCCACTGGTTAATGAGAATCGGCAAATCACGATAGCTCTGCACCCACTTTGCGTAGGTCGCGCCGATGATGGTTTCGGAGGTTGGACGGACTATGAGCGGTTCTTCGAGCTCGCCCGCTGGGACGAGACCGCCGTCTGGGCCCACTTCGAGGCGGTGATGAGTCACCACCGCGCATTCCTTCGCAAAACCATCCACATGCTCCGCTTCTTTTTCCAAATAGCTCTTAGGAATGAAAAGCGGGAAATACGCATTCGAGTGACCTGTCGCCTTAAAAAAGCCGTCCAGCCCAGTTCGGATATTCTCCCAAAGCGCGTAGCCCCACGGCTTAATCACCATACA
>JAOZMR010000214.1 GCA_029934215.1 Pontiellaceae bacterium
GCTCTCACAATGTGGGCATTTTATTATCATAATAGCTCCTTAATACTTTTCTCAGTTAAGTATTTGGGCTTAGTATCTAATTTAAGACCTCTACATAAATCCCTGTGAGGGCAACATGCACATGAACCATGTGCTTTACAATACTTTATCATTTCTTTTATCATAATCTCCTCCATGGGCTTCCCACCCTTTTAGGATACCGGGTTTTACTATACTTATATTTAGGGTAGACTGTTTCCCTTGTAAAAATATTAACTTTAATATATCTAGGTCTTGCTCTTGGAAAGAAAAATCCCTTAATCTCTGAGGAATGAGCTAAGTATATACTCTCAGGCTCAACAGAGATATAGTTATTATCTTCCTTAATTTTTCCACATAGGGTATTTAAATCCTTCTCATACTCTAAAGAGGAATATCCAAATAAATGCTTATTAAATTTATACCATTTATACACCTCAGGGTAGTCCTTGCAGTCAAGCAATATAGTTTTCATAATCAAATGTGTCATGATACACCTCTTGCAAATGCCTCAGCCATTTCCTTAGCATCATCCATTGTTTCCGCTACCCACTCCCCTCTACCCCATTTTTCGGGGTATTGAGTAAAATGCCTCCAAGTAGTACCTATGAGATTTTTATTTGGAATCTTATCTGAGTATCCATGGGAAATTTCAACACCCTTTATTATTTCATTTCCATCTGCCTTAAATATTTCTCTAGCTTCCATATTTACAATATACTCGCTTTCCCAAAAAGCCATAGCTTCATGTATGAAATCATCAGTATTTTTAGGGAGATAATGGCAGTCTCCTTTAGAGCAAGTGCTACCAATGGTAAAACCATACATTGCTCGGTGACTCCAACCGTACCATTTTTTCTCATCTGGGTTATATCCCATATTGTTTGTTACATTTTCTGTGATTCCCCGTTTTAAAAGCAGCTTAATAATACAATTCTTCTCACCAAGTAATTGTACAGAGGTGATATATTTATCATTTATTCGACTATAGTATGCTGGTCTTCCAAGGGAGTCCGTCACATAGGCTATTTTATCAGCAAATGCCAAGAGCATTTTTTTACTTACTCGCATGAGACCCTCCATTTTTTCATTAATTCTTTTAGACATTCGTCTTTAACCTCTTCTGAGATATTAATGGTAACATCATAATGATAGTTTCCCATTGCGTAATCCTTACCAGAGGCTAAATCTACATATTTTGATAGAATAGCGTCTACCTCGGATTCAATAACCACATTAGGCGGTGTACTTGTTATCTTTAATTTCATTTTATTCATTTAAGCCCCCATATCTATCATATCTTTAATTTCACTCAATTTAATCTGCCTAGCATAAGGCCATCTTCGCCCAAATGAGCATGTATAATAAGGTTCCTTATCCAAGAAAGGAATAGTAAAACCTACAATTCTGACTAAATCCAAATGTTGTATTTTTTTCGCATTGGGTTCACTAACAAAGCATAATTTACCAATTAGAGCTTCTCCCATGAGTTTATCCCAAGATGAGCACCAGTAGGAAAAATTCACATATTGTTTTGGGTCAATACCATCTATAGGCATCCACTTACCTACTGTATCATCATAATATATATCAGCGTGCTTCGCTATTACTTCTTGCTCTTTCCCTGTCATAAATACATATGGCATGCCTTTTCTTTCTTTATTCATTTCAATCCTCCTGGGCGTTGTCGCCATTGTTTAATAATATTTTTACCAACTGAGGATATTTCCAATTCCTCAGGCATCTTTTCAAAAAGTCCCAATGCATAAGTGTCCCATGTGCTTTCAGAAACTTGACTCCTTATACGAAGCCAAGACTCAAACAAGGGAGAGATACTATTTAAAAACTCTAAAGCAGATACTGCTGTCCGATTTTGAGATTTTTCCTTTAACTTTCTATGCCTTAACCCTAAAAGAGCAATAGGCTTAGCCCACTCTTTCAATTTATCATTAACATACGCAATACGCTCTTCCTTAGTTTCTAAGATAATTTCTTTCTTCCTCTCCTTAGGAGCATAGGGACATAAATGTTTTAATTCATCCCTCTTAGGATGTTTGAATGATTTCCAAGAGTTAAAAAGGTGAACTCCCTTAACATCTAAAAATACCTTCCCTGAGACAAAGCCCCAGAGATCACCTACTCTTACAAATTTATATCTTTTCATTTTTTCTCCTTGATGCATTTAGTGCAATTTTTAATTCATTTAATGTAAGTCTTGAATAATTTGGGATAGCAAACTTTTTAGCTTCACTCCGCAAATCCTTTATATATGGTTGACTCCTCAAATAAGTCTTAAGACTTGTTAAGTCTTTAGCCTTAATATATTCAAGTATTTTACCGTCAACCTCGTCAATGTACTCAAGCTGGTAAAGCACAGCTCGGTTAAAATTAATCTCTTGATTAATTTTAACCCTTAATTCTTGTAAATCCATATTTCCTCCTTAATACCCATAATATTTACCACTCTTGCAATTCCTTAGATAGTTCTAATTGCTCCATATTTCCTCCTATTTTTCTGCCCATGATTTTACATTTGACTTCCAGTCAATGGCAATCAATGGTACTTTACTTTTAAATTTCTCAACACAGTTATCTATCACAGGCTTTATTTCCACCTCAGGTGAGTGTACAACAGCAACCTCATCATGAACATTCATTGGTCGTACCCTCCAAGGGTGTACTCCATGGGGTTGCAGAGCCCAAATGTCACATTGTAAATTCTTGGTAATCTGAGCCCCAGGAGATTGTATCTCATGATTTGCAGCTGCTCTCATAACAGATGCTTGGATACCAAATGCCGCTCCAAAGAGGGCTGAACGAACAGCTCCAGTAGCTGTCTGTTGTCTGTCCCTCCTTGTCACTTTAATTCTAAGCTTATACCAATCCTTAGGTGGGTTTTCAGCTAGGTCAAAAAGTGCCTTACAGATTTTATTCTCTAATGAGAAATACCTGCGGAAGCCCATCATTGATTCAATATAATCATCAGGGTCTTTCCAAACGACGGCTGTGCCTAATCCTCCCTCTTGACTCATTGTACAAAACTTGTCGATAATCCTTTGTCGAGCTTCTCCAATTCCCGGATATTTCCTAGCAAACGAATGGTACGCTCTGTCTGCTACTTCAGCAGATACCCCAAGACGAGTTTCAAGAGTGTATTCACTCCCTCCATACCCCATAGCAAAGATACCAGACTTACCTTTTTTATACATATCATTTTCAGTATGCTCACTAGCACAAATCTCTTCATAAGTATGACCTGGGAAAAGCTCCATACCAAACAAGGCATGTATTTTCTTACCTGCTAGGAGACTCTCTCTTAACTGAGGGTCTTTATATGTTGCTTCCATAAGTGTTACTTCAAAAGCACAGAAATCACCAATGGAGGCTTTCTCTCCATCAAAGGCAAGTGAGAAAATTGAACGAATTTCATCTGTACCAACAATACCTTGAGCATTTAACCCATCTGTCCCACTCATACGAGATGATTTAGTCCCGATAACCTTGAAACTGGCATGAAAACGCCCTGCTCGCTTTATTTTATTTAGCATTTTTACTTTATAATTTGCATCACGAGCTGTGAAGACTTCTCTTGCCCTCTCAGCGGCTGGGTGGTCACCCCATTCCATAATTTTCATAAGTAATTGCTTTGAACTGTTGTCAATAAGTAAATCGGCAGGGTCTCTCTCAAACTCAGATAAGGCATCCCCTGTTTTAGGGGTGTCAATTTTATCAACCTTAACATATTCAGCCTCAACAGGTAGCATAGCATCTTTAAGGTACATTTGCACCTTTTGGCTACTGTCTTTAAAAGGGCAACTCGCTGCTAATTTAGTGTATTTAGCAATTACTTTATCGAGCATAGTCTCATTAACAGCAAATCCTTTCCACCTCACCATGGCAACCATACAAGCTAAGACAGAGTCATCATCATTGAATTCTGGACAATTAAGTCCATAATATACCCCTCTAGTATTGATAATATCATCCTCGGCATATTTTCTTGCTTGAGGGTTATATGACCAATGCTCAACATGGTAATACAGCTTGCTCGGCCAAGTCTCTTTCCAGTCTGTTGTCATTTCTTCAACTTTGATATTTACAAATGGCTTATCCTTAGGCTTATATCCAGCAGCTGCAAATGGTGCATAACCTAATTCCTTTGGGGAGAATTGTCTATCAAGAGATATTTCCTCAAATTTAGTTGCTTTTTTCCCAAGCAAGTCAGCAGCTAATGCCTTTAGACTTGTACTTGGACTAAAAATAAGGCATACATCACAGAAATTAAGGTCATCCTCAATTGGGAGAACATGCCATTGAATACCTTTTTTACTTCTTGCGAAAAATAAGGGGTTAAGCGGAACTCGATTGTTTAATTCTTCAGCGAGGAGGTCACCCATTTGAATAGGAATGCGTCTTACCCTTATTGGAGAACGATTCATTGTATTTTGATACTTACCTTTTCTTGCTTCAAGCATTAGGTCAAGTACCCCTTTGGGCTTGAGACAAAAACCATCACGAGCCTCTGCCTCTCTTTCAGCCAATTCTTGAAGATGCTCCATTGGAGTATCTCCATCATAAAATACAAGATTTAACATTGAATAAATCTTAACTAAGTGAAACCAGTCAAATGTCGCATTATAGAAGACTAAGTCTTCAGTGAGAAACCAATCAATTAATGCTATTGTTTCCTCCATTGGGGTTGTCCAAATATCATGTAACACCACTGGACCATCATTCTCAGCGTATTGGATTAATACGGGGACTCCGTGGAGTCCACAAGTCTCTGTGTCTATAAATATCATGAGAATTTCCTTATTAGAGTATCTAATGTTACTTTACCATCCCCATTGAAAGGGCAAGCCCCACATAATTGTGTACTTGGACACAATTTAATCCAATTACAAGGTTTTGTCTTGTAAGATTTCTTTAAAACCATTTTAGTTTCTTTGTCCCTGAGTAAAAAGACGCTGTCTTTTACTTTTAAGACTTTAGTTTCCTTTTTCATACTTTCTCCCTTAGCTTTCGCTAGTCATATTTTTTTAATAATATATTTTAATAATAATCTTTACTAATAAATCC
>JAOZMR010000025.1 GCA_029934215.1 Pontiellaceae bacterium
GTCATTGTTAAAAGAGTCCATGTCGTATTTTCTTTTTCGATGTTTTCCGTTGGCTCACCGCTGGACCAGATCCATGAGTTTTTCATAGCTGTCAACTACATCGTATTTCACGGTTTCGGGATTTAGCTTTCGGTTCATTTCGTCAAAAAACTTTCGGGCACACTTGATCCGTACATCTTCAATTTCACGAAGCTGCATGGTGGACATATCCCCTTTGGTTTCCGCAACAAAGTAGACGTGCTTAACCGCACCTTCTTTGAAGGCGATTGCCCAGTCTGGATTGTAATCACCGACTGGCGTTGGTATGGAGAACCCCTTCGGGAGCTTCACATAGAGCACCACCTCTTCGCTCGTATCGAGTTCGTTGACGAATCTGCGTTCGGTTTTCGAGTCGGTAACGACGTAGTCATAAATGTGACGCTGGAGCGGGTCTCCAGCTTTGCTGAAGTTTTGTTTGGCTTGTGCCTTTGTGAAGATGTCCATGTCGTGACGCTCTGTAATTGCGTCATACGTTAATCGCTCAATGACCGTGGTTGCTTTTTGCTCCGTAATCAGGCGAGTCGCCTCGGCGATAAAGCTTTCTGGGTTCATTTTAAATTGCAGAAAGAGTGCCGGTTCAATTCCGGTTAGAATTTGAGAAATCGTCTTTCGGGTGAGTTGTGTATTCGAGCTGAGTTTCCCGATCAGATCGTATTCCACCGCTGAATGCACGGAATGAGTATTGTATGCGGCCTGCTTTTCGTGAACCTTAAAACCTTCCCCTGCCGTCAACTGATCCTTTGTGAGGTTTTTGACCTGCTCGCCGCGCTCAACCGTATACTGGAGCGGAGTTACTCTCAGCTCCTGCTCAATCGTGTGGATACATTTTTTAACCAACTCCGAACTGTCGAAATGAACGCTGTATGCCGCTTTGCGATTGATTCGATTCCAAAGTTCTTTGAACTCCTTCTTTTTGAAGTTGTCATTCAGTGGGTTTGTTTTGGAACCGCGATCGTCACCCACCTCAACATTGCGGCCGTTGTAAACGCTGTCGATCAATTCGAAAACCTGCGGTGCGTATGGAGCTAAATCCAATTCCAATAGAGCCAGATTTTTCTCTTTTACCGCTTCGAGATATTTCTCGGTAATGTTCTTTTTTCGATCAATATATCCATTTTGAATCAAATAAAATTCAATTCCGGCGGCCATATCTTCCGTTACGGTCACTTTTCCTTGTTCAGTAGACATCACCTTGCCGGTAAAGTATGCCTTATCTGCCACATGAGGTCGCTCCGTCAGGGAGGCGGCAATATCCGACTGAAGCCCTGCAACAAAATCCTTATAGCTCTCGCTGGCGACCACGGTCAGCACATTGGTCTCATGAACCGTGGCGGGATGATCCTGCCGCTCGCCGTGCTGATTGACGCAGATGCGCAACCCACGCCCCACTTCCTGACGGCGTGATATGGTGTTGTCGCTGTGCTTCAAGGTACAGATGACAAACACATTCGGATTATCCCACCCCTCGCGCAACGCTGAATGCGAAAAGATGAAGCGGGTCGGCTCCTCAAAAGAGAGCAGCGTCTTTTTATCCTTCAGGATGAGATCATAGGCGCTTTGGTCGGTGCTCTCTTCCATTTCGCTTTTTGCCGCCTTTACGGCATTGACCATCTTTCCCTTTTTATCAATCGAGAAATACCCCTTGTGCGTCTGCTTGGCAGAAATCCCTTTCAGGTGCTTCTTATACTCTTCATCGAGGAACAACTCCTCATTGAGCCGGTTTAGCGCCGCGTCATATTCCTCTTCAAAAACACGGGCGTATTCACCCTTTTCATCCTCCGCATCGTAGTCGCGATATTTGGCGACCTCGTCGATGAAGAAAAGGGAAAGCACCTTAATGCCCTGCTTGAACAGAAGCTGCTCTTTCTTGAAGTGGGCGTTAATAGTCTCCCGGATCTGAATGCGACGCAACACCTGATCGTCCACATTGCCGGTTGCCTCTCCCGCTACGAGCTGCTTGCCATTTGTAAATTCGAGGGTATCCGTGTTCGCGTTGATCTCGCTGACGACAAACCCTTTGTATTGATCCAGTTCCTTTGAGAGGACGTAGAGGTCGTCTGTTTTCTTCAGCCGCATCAACTTGCGAGTGATGCCGTTATTTTGACGAATCTCCATCTCGACCCGAGCCACCGGAGCCTGACGAGAGACCTCGACCGACTCGAAATAGAGATACGCATTGGTTCCGGTCAACCCGCGCACCGAAATACCACGCACCGAAATCTTTTTCACCAGCTTCTGGTTATAGGCATCGAGCGCGTCGAGACGATGAATCTTGTTGTGTTGCGATTTGTGGGTTGCCGAATAACGAAGCACAAACAGCGGATCGAATTCCTTCAACGCCGTTAGGGTTTTTACCCCCTCCATTTTCTGCGGTTCATCCAGAATCAGAATGGGATTATTCTTTCGAATCACATCAATTGGACGACGGGTCTGGAAATCATCCAATTCGCGGTAAATTTTGTTCTTCTTATTCAGCACCGTTTTTTCGGAAGCCCCCGGAGCGGGCGCACTGCTGAACGCCTGCACATTGATCACCATGATGTTTATGCCTGCATCCGATGAAAAATTCTCCAGCTCCGACAGACGACTGGAGTTGTAGACAAAAAACTTCGCCCGCTTGTGATACATCTCCTGAAAGTGGTCGCTCGTGATTTTCAGAGACTCAAACACGCCCTCGCGAATCGCGATACTCGGCACCACGATGATGAACTTGCTCCAGCCATACTTTTCGTTGAGTTCGAAGATCGACTGAATGTAGCAGTAGGTTTTCCCCGTACCCGTTTCCATTTCCACATCCAGATGCAACCCAGAAATCGCCTTTGCCAACTTGGTATATTTCGGATCGGGAACAAACTGATTTTTCTTAATCGTCTTGAACTCGGCAAGATCTGTGCTGATCAACAGATTTTGATCGCGTTGCACCTTCTGGATATTTTCTAGTAATTGAGGGCCCTGCAACACAAGTTTCGGATTGTGGAATGCTCCATCGAACATCGCAGTCTGCGCACGATTACCGGTGTCTATTTGATAGGCTTCAGCGTGCTGCAACGGTTGCCCCTTAAAGCAATTGACCACCGCTTGAACGGCATTCGCCTGATGAGGCAATTTCTTAAATTTTAACGGTTCCATAAAATTGATTCCTTTATAAAATATTTGTGTATCGTCTGACCGCCTCAAACCCGTTTGTGTATCGCGTTTCGCGATTTACGATACACAAGCTCTGTAGTGGTAATTTGACGATACACTAATGTTTTCAGAAGACTTTTTTGCCTTCCGCAATATTAACTAGCCGTTCCAGCCACTGATTAAACTGTGGGCATTTTTCACGCATGGTGTCGATGCCAATTTCACTGGCAATAGCTACGCCTTCCGATGCTTTCTTAAAATGTCCTCGTGGCGCTAAAGTGTTGAGTCTTTTGGACGGAGCCGTTTGAGGACTGTTGTTGATTTGTTCGGGTTCTTTGCACGCCGTGAGGATGCGGCTAATGGACTCGTGCGAACAGGCTAGTTTTTCAGCCAGCTTTTCTGGAGAGGAGAAAAGCAACGCTTCAAATTCATATATTGCAAAAAAAGGAATGATGCGCTGTTCAACAGTGCGGGAATCAAATATTTCCTTGAGTGCTTTGTCCGTTGAACTGTAAAGACGCTCGATCATGTTTTCATAATTGGGTTCTAACTTTACGGCGTCTAAATCCGGCCACTCCTTGAGCCCATATAAATCGAGAAATGTTGTAACCAGCGTATCTGACCGTTGGCTTAGATGATTATGAAAATCATTCTTTACACGTGAAAACTTAACATCACCACCTTTCCCCCCTGGCTTGCTGACCTGAACAGGGGTGATATAGATGCCCTTGTTGTGTAAATAGGGGGCGACTACTTTTCGAATAAAATCCTGTTCGGTCTTCCCCTCTACAATCGCAATGACTTCAGTGAAATTATTCATAGCTAGGACCTCCTTCAATGACATTTTTTGTCCAGAGCTGTCCGATGGAATATTCTTCCAGCCAAACATTGAAATTTTCTTCCTTCAACCGTTCAAAAGTCGACTGCCCTCCCTTGCGATTTACCACGACAATATCATCAATTGCAAAATGATCGATTAAGGCGGGGGACTGTGTAGCCACAATGACCTGCGTGCGGGTCGAAGCGTCTTCGATCAGCTCGGCCAGCACCGCAATCGCCTCCGGGTGCAGTCCCAACTCTGGTTCATCAATTACAATCGTCGACGGAGGGTTTGGCTGAAGCAACGCCGTCGCCAAACAGATAAAACGAATCGATCCATCCGAAAGGTGATACGGTTGCATCGGATAATCCGACCCCTTTTGAGTCCAGCTCAATTTCACCTTTTTCGCCTCTCCCAGCTGGGCAATATCCAATCGAAACCCCTCAAAAAACGGATTTACTAACCGAACGGCATTCACAATCTCCTCATAATATTTTTTAGAAATCTTCGTATTCCGAAGATTGAGTAGAAACGGCGCAATATTGGCTGCATCGCTACGCAACCGATGATAATCCTCCACAATTTCACTTCGGCGCATCGGGGCTTTGTCGCTCGTGTCATGAAAATGATAGACCATCCAATGAGAAATGGCCTCATAAACAAAATGACCTACACCGTTTCTCCGACCATCACAGGACGCTTCGTCCTTCTGATCATATAGCCGACTTTCGTCAGAAGGGCTTCCGTAGCTTCTCCAGTTCGTCGTGACATACTTCCGCTCTTCGCTGACAATAAATTTTTCGTCCGCTGTGGGGGCTAGCTCAAATTTGTATTGGTTTGCCCCTTCTGAAAATGAACTGCTAGATTCAAACTCAAACGCGGCTTCAATTTTAGGTGTCGCCCTGGGACCATTGAATAAAAAACTATCTGCGCCTCCGCGCTCTAAAACAAATTTAGATAAATTTTTCTGGGTCATTGCACCGAGCATACGAAAGATCTGGATAAAGTTACTCTTTCCTGCTCCGTTTCCTCCAATCAGGACATTGAGGTTTTTTAGCTCAAAACCATCCAGATCCTGAATCGACTTAAAACCACGTATGGTGAGTTTGTTTAATGAGTTTTTCATAGCGATCTCCTCTAAATGGTTTTGAGTTCCGTATCTGGGCTTAGCAATTTAAAAATCTGCTCCGCATTGATCTTCGCGCTATCGTCCTTGAAGCCCGCATCGCGGAAAACCGCTCGCAACGGCTTTTCTTCCGCCAACACCTTACAGAACGCTTCGTCGATCTCGCCATCTTTCACCAAACAAACTGCCATCGCATTCGCCTGATGAGGTGCTTTCTTGAATTTTAACGGTTCCATAAAACTGACTCCTTAGACTCAGAATGGTTCATTTCCCATTCCCGCAATTTTCCCGTCACTTCCTGCAAAACCTTCCCATTTTCGACCATCAGGAACGATTGGACAGGCGATGCCTGTTGAATCTGCTGCTCTGAAGATTTTGCAGGCAATGCCTGCAAAATGTCTGCGTAGGTCAAATGAAACTTCCTGAACGACGCCAAATTACGCTCAGAACAACCTCTGATGCTTAATTGTAACGCCAATTCCTTAAGCAGTTGTTTTCCATATTTTGCTCGATCAGCGCCATTCTGTTGATACTCCACAATGTACCAACCAAACAGCCAATTACGTAGCACCAGCGCGATATCCACCGAACGCGCCGCCTGCGTTTGCATCGCCGTCTGCGTCTGTTCAAACAAACCGATCAATCCCGAAAAACCCATTTCAGTGGGTAACGATTCATGACCATTCGTAACCATTTGTGGTTTCTGCTTTTCGTGGTTCATCATAGCCCCTAAATGGTTTTGAGTTCCGTGTCTGGGCTTAGCAATTTGAAAATCTGCTCCGCATTGATCTTCGCGCTGTCGTCCTTGAATCCCGCATCGCGGAAAACCGCTCGCAACGGCTTTTCTTCCGCCAACACCTTACAGAACGCCTCGTCAATTTCGCCATCTTTCACCAGACAAACCGCCATCGCATTCCCATCCACAAAAAACACATCGTACGATTTCGACTCAACGGCAATGGTTTTGCACTCAAACGGCAGATCCAGCGGCAGACCCCAATCGAGCAGAATATGAAACAGCAGATCCTCCGCCGTGCGGTCGCTTTTGATGTTATCCGTATGCTCAAACAGGTCCTCTTGGCTCAGCGCGTCGGGATTATAATACACCTCGTTTAGATTACCCGAATCGACCTTCAACACCCGGAAACCGATGTCGGGGAAAATTGACGATTGAGGATTTTCGATTTTCGATTGATCGGTGAGCAGATCCGGCTCTTGGGCCTCTGCTTTGCGCTTCGACTCCAACTCCTCAACGATCTTTTTACCCGCCCGACGAATGCGCTCTTTGCTGATTTCCGCAATCGTTTTGTAGCCCGCCTTAAACGCTTCGCTCTTTTCGTCACAGGCTTCCGGCAACTGCACCATGATGAATTTACGATTGCCCCCATCTTCCGCATTGAGCTGCATCACCGCGTGGGCGGTCGTTGCTGATCCGGCGAAGAAGTCGAGGATGATGTCGTCAGAGCTTGTGGCTTGTAATATTAATTGCTTAAGCAAGTCAGTGCTCTTAGGATAATCAAAATATTGCCCATTTAATAGCGATCTAACTTCTTTAGTTGCATTACTATTCAGCACTGTGTTGATAATTGAAGAAACCGGCTTAGTGTCAGACCTTAACTCTTCTAAATGTCTTTTGTATGTTGGCTTTCCATCGTGCTTGGACGGGAAAATAACTTTCCCCGACCTGATCAACTCTAGCATTCTCGGCTTTTCGAAACGCCACACATGTGTTTGGTCAGATTGGTAAACTATACCTGTTACAGGATCTGTGATTGGATAAAACAAGTTTGGCCTTTCAGATGCGGTTTTCCCACATGTAAGATTGTCTTTTGCCCAAGGCCCCCGGGGGTCATTGTTTGGATTTGTGTATCTTGAACTATCCTTTTTTATACCGTTAAGTAACGTCAAAGAAGATTTTGCATAACATGCTACATATTCATGATCTATAGAAACATTGTTTAGAGCATCATTTGAACCGGAGCGACGTTTCCAATTGAATACGCTTAAACACTTATCCTTCCCAAAAATCTCATCACAAAGTTTCCGAAGGTTGGAAACTTCATTGTCATCAATGGAGATGAAAATCACCCCATCATCCTTCAGCAGATTCTTCGCCAACTTGAGTCGCGAATACATCATGCTCAGCCAATCAGAATGGAAGCGTCCGTTGGCGTCACTGTTGGCGACTAAACGATTACCTTCTTCGTCCTTTTGTCCCGACTCCATTAGATATTCTTCGGAGGATTCGGCGAAATCATCGGCATAGATAAAATCATTCCCGGTGTTATAGGGAGGATCGATATAGATCATCTTGACCTTGCCGAGATAGCTTTCCTGAAGCAGTTTCAGCGCGTCGAGATTGTCGCCTTCGATGAAGAGATTTTCGGTGGTGTCAAATTCGACGCTCTCCTCGCGGCACGGACGCAGAGTTTTAGCGATTGGCGCGTTGGCGGTCAGCAGCGCCTCTTTCTTGCCGGGCCAGTTGAGGTGATAGCGCTCCTTCGGTCCCTCGACGATATGACGGGACAGCTCCTGCTTGAGCAGATCAAAATCAATCGCCATCTTCAGTTTTTTATCCACAGATTTCGCAGATTCACACCGATTATTCGATTCGGGTGTATTCGTGGAATCATCTTCCATTTCTGTGACACAATTCGGAAACAACTCGGCGATTTTTGCGATATTTTCGTCCGTAAAATTCGGGGTGTGCATTTTCATTTTTTCCATATTCAAACCTCGTTCGTTAAAAATTCATTCTCCCGCGGGCCAGTGGCTGCGGATTTTTTCTTTCCAGGGATTCAGCCCTGCATCATAGGTCGCTTTAAAAGAGTCCAGCGCTTCGGCCATTTCGCGCATTTCCGGACTCATCCAACCGATGGACTCGATAATATCCAAATGCTGCTGCGGTAGATTTTTCCAGTGAACAATCCGTCCATGATGAAAAATGCGGTTGCGCAGTTTACGAATCCGGTTGAAGCGAGAAGAGATTTTTTTGCGGGTGCGTTCGTTTTTCGGCATTTGCCGGAATGATTGCCCTAAGACCTTCTGCCAAAGGGAGCGTTCATAGCGAACATCCAGCAGGGTGGTCCAGAACCCGAAGCTCATTTCCGCAACCAGGTTGTCGCGGGACAGCGGTTGTCTGCTTTTTTTGAGGTTGATCATCGCACGGCTAATCTGACGAGTTTCTTTTCGGTTTAAAAAGGGTGCCGGGGCGGTAATCCAGTCCGTGCCGTGTTCATCTGAAACCACTCGGTCAATTTCATTGCGCAAGCAGATCTCCAAGCTCTGCAACAACGGATAAAGCGCTTCGCTCAGAGCGGAATTCAGCAGGTATCGGGCGAGAATAACGACCTCCTCGGCACCATCCCCTCCATAGCTATCCAGCCTTGAAGGATAAAGTCCGTCCCTGATTTTCCTGAAAAATTCAATTTGCATTCAAATGAGCCTCTGATACCTTGCCTTCACAGTCCTCGGGTTACTCCTCTCCCGCACTTGTGCGGTGATGATCCCGGGGTTTCTTTTTATCCCCACACAAAAACCGCACTGGTACGCATTGTGAAGAGGCGCTGCAGGTGTCGCAGATTCACACAGATTATTCGATTCGGGTGTATTCGTGAAATCATTTTCCACTTCTGTGACACAATAGGGAAACATCTCGGCGATTTTTGCGATATTTTCGTCCGTAAAATTCGGGGTGTGCATTTTCATTTTTTCCATATTCAACCTCGTTCTTTCACTCTGACTCTTCAGCTACCGCTTCATGATCTCTGATTTTCTCAACAACCTTCAACCCTGTCTGATCCATTTTGGAAAAAGCAAACCACCTTTTCCCTAAATCTTTCATGGATGCACCAATGTGATAAACGGCATCATCTATCATCAGGAAACGACGCATTCCAACAAACGCATTCATAATACTTACGCTGGTCTTAACCGCCGTTTCACTGCGCAAAACAGCAGAAAGCATAGCTACACCCTGTTCAGTAAAAACATAGGGCATATATTTTCGATGCTTCCCCCTGCCGTTTTCTAAGGTCGCAATTTGCGACCTTAAAGCACCAGCCTCGAGCTCTTCTCTCGTTAGCTGAAATCGGAACGGCTCTGGGAAACGATCCTCGTTACGCTTCACCTGTTCATTGAGTCGTTTCACTGGAACTCCGTAAAGTTCCGCCAAATCTCTATCGAACATCACCTGCATCCCCCGAAAGGTATGAATGAGCCCCTGCAATCCGCCTCCTCTTAGGACGCCGTAATCTTGTTTTTCGTCCGTAAAATTCGGGGTGTGCATTTTTATTTTTTCCATATTCAACCTCGTTTCAAAAAGAGTCCGCTCCATAAAGAGAGCTTATACCGTTTTGTTTTTGTCAAACACGTAACGCGAGCGCAACTCGTTCATCCAGCTTTGCTCAAGGTGTCCCTCGTGCTGCAAACGTCCAACAACAATTCCGGGAGCGACACCAACCTGTTTTGAAAAACGGTTGATGCTTCCAGTATCAAAGCGCTGGCTACGGGCATACCTTTCCCACTGCTCAGGCGCAACTAGATGATTTCGGGCAAACAGATCCGCCTCGTCTTCTTTTTTGTTTTTTTCAGAGCCCTCAAGGATAACGTCTTTTGTACCGTGCAACAGAAGGTGTCCGATTTCGTGAAAGAGCGAAAACCAGAAAATGTCGGCCCAACCGCAACGAAGCGTCACCATGAGCACGGCTTTTTCCGGAGTGAGGAAGAACGTAGCCCCATGCGCCTTGGTTTTTGAAAAATGAGGACAGGCCACCATCGCAACCCCAGCATCCGCCAAAATTTTCTGCAATCGTCCAGTAAACTGCTCCGGATTTTTGCGAGTCATCGCACGAAGTTCGTCGAGCGAATCTTTCAACCGGTCGGCATTAAACGGGGCGCACTCCATTTCACGAGCTTTGGTCTCCCCAACGCGTAGCCAAGAGGCAACCGCTTCCGGCGAGCGATCTGATTCTGTAACGGCTTTGTGCCGAAATGCCACCTGATAGCGCGGCAGTTGCAAAACATCCTTGAGCGACATGACACCAAAGAATTCCTGAAGGGCTTTCACTTTATCCACCGCTCGGGTATATGCAGGAACCACACAAAGTTTTTTCAACTCGTTGTAGCAGAAGGTGGTGACAAAAGATGTTTCCTCCTTACACCGCTCTTCACGCAATTCCTCTCGCAGCCGAGCCTGAGCCAGACGGTAATCGGTTTCCAGTCCAGTCCAGATATGAGCGGGAACACCGATGACCCGCTCCAACTGCAGCGCGGTGTCCGGCGTAATCGCTTTGGCTCCCTTGAAAATGGCACTCAACTTGGATGACGGGCGGCCCATGCGGGTTGCCAGTTCATTCTTGGACATGCCAAGATCTTCAAGAACCTCTTCCAAGTATTCGCCGGGCGGAACCGGCAGATTTGATACAAGATCAACGTTAGTCGTCATAATGCTTACTCACTTCATTCAAATCCCTTGCCTGCTTTAACAGGTTTACACGTTGAATGTATTTCCGTGCAATCGGTTCCCCATAGGATTTTGCGGCTTTTCGCTGATCCTGATACTCCTTTTGTAGGCGTGTGGTTTTGAAAGAAATATTCAAGAGACACCCGCCGTCGCGCACAGAAGAGAGTCCCACAAAGGAACACTGCAGTCAATTTTCATTTTACCATAGGGGTAAAATTTATCCAGAAGGGTTTTCATGCTTTCCGTTTCATTCATTCAGTCGATCCAGCTCTATGGACAGTCTACACATTGCTCAACTCCTCCGCCAGCGATTCAAAACAACGGAAGACTGGCAACGCACCGTAGTGCCCTTCTAGGTAGGCCTTATTCACTTTTTTGTCATAACGTTCCTTGAATTCATCCAGCGAAAACATTCGCGACTGACATTGTTCAGCCCGCTCAACAAACCAGATTTCATCACGGCGCAACAAGGCAAGATCCATTAGCTCCGATTCGTGCGTGGTTATGATTAACTGTGTTTGTGTATTGGCGGCAACCTTAAAAGCCAGTTCAATGAATTTTTTCACGCACAACAGCCAACTCTCGACATTCTCTTTCTGGGCCTTTCCAATGCGCATAATGAAGGGTTTTAATAACAGACGATGCTGGCAGTATTTCTAGGATTCTTTTTTTAAATCTGTGAGTTTTAGACCCCGACAGGACAACAACGTCAGGCGCCAGAATTTTCACAAGAACTCCGGTGTGTTTTTGAAAACAATCGTCGAGCATTTTTTTTGGATACTCATTATTAGCATCGGCACACCAAGCTATATTCGCCAGAGCAATTTCATCCAAACACAACCCCATTCCATCACAATAAAACTTTAAATATTTTCCCGGCGGACTCCCCCAGCTCGACATCTGTCCCTTCTGGAATAAAAAAAGATCCTCTATCGTTCTCTTCCCATTTTCATAATCATGCAAACATTGCTTCCACGCTCTATTCAGCTCGATTTTTTTAGAGGTTTTTCCAGCACCGGGATTCAATGCAATCACCATCACTCTCGAAACCGAACTAAAATATTTCGACCCAACAAATCGCGGTTGCGGAAGATCTACGTTAGCTGAACTCACGATCTTGTTTTCAAAACAAATCCGGCAACCCATAACCTCTCTAAAAAGAAAATTGAGAGAAGAAAACCCACCTTTTGAAATAGAATCAACACATACGTCAACATCCGATTTTGACACTCTATTTTTTACGCATTCAGAAGGAATAGAAGGTCGAATAGCATGAAAAAACCGATCCATTTCCTCCACGAGAAGTTCACTTAATGTATCAACATCATCCGTATTTCGCCCGACCGGAATAGGATGGGTCATTATTTTACAGCGTTGCGCATCAGGCATATTCTCCCAGACCAATGGGGCTTTGAATTTCCTTTCTATGAGGCACTGATGTTTTTGAATATCCAAAAATATTTCTTCACTGTCACTTCCCCTTTGAATACACAATGTTGACCAGGACTTTTTAAGTGTAGAAACGGTCGAAAAGTAAACACCTGCAAACCCAATATTGATGCGCAAAAAGTGTTTCCCTTTATAAATCTTCGAGTTCTCATAGAGAACTGTTTTCCGATTAGCAACAATCAGAAATTTTCTCCAAAACTCTTCTTTCCCATTTTTTGACATACACTTATTCGATCAGACCTTTTTGATATTAATCGTGCAGTTGTGGCCGTTGAGGTCGATGGTTTCACCAGAAGCACCTGCGGTTTCGATGGAGAGCGCGAGGACTTCGGCTTTGATGTATTCATCGTATGCAGCGACCGCTTCGTTGACGGCTTCATCGGACGAAACGATCAGGTTGATGCGGTCGGTGACTTCGAGGCCAGTGGTTTTGCGGAGTGCCTGAACTTCTTTGACGAGTTCACGAGCAAGTCCTTCGCGGATGAGGTCTTCGTCAAGTTCGAGATCAAGCGCGGCTACGAGTGCGCCTTGCGTTTGTACGGCAAGCCCTTCTTTCGGCGTGTGCTCTACAAAAACATCCGATGCTTCGATTTCAACGGCTTCGCCATTAAGATCCACCGTGATGGTTTCACCGGAGGCAATGGCTCTCAATTTTTCGTCCGAAATTGAAGAAATCGCTGTCGCGATTTCTTTCATCCGTTTTCCGAACTTTGGACCGAGCGCTTTAAAGTTGGCTTTGGCTTTGAGCGTGGCGAATCCGGATTCATCGTCACCAAAGCTGACTTCACGGACGTTGAGTTCTTCTTCAATGATCTCTTTGAGTTCATCAACTTGATTGAGCAATGCGCTGTCGTGGCTGACCACATCGAGACGGCGGAGCGGCTGACGGACTTTTGAATCGTTGTCTTTGCGAAGCTGACGACCCATGACGACGACATCCATGACGATGCGCATCTGTTGTTCGAGATCGGCATTGCGAACCGCGCCTTCAGCGGTCGGAAAATCACATAAATGCACAGACTCTGGCATGTCGGCAGTGCGCAGGTTGGAATAAATCTCTTCCGCGATGAACGGGGTGAACGGCGCGGCGATTTTGCACAACTCAATCAGGACGTGATAGAGCGTGACGTATGCCTGCTGCTTGTCGCCATCGTCGTCGGATTTCCAGAAGCGGCGGCGCGAGCGGCGGATGTACCAATTAGTCAGATCTTCGATGAAGGCGACAAAGGGGCGAACGGCGCGTTGCAAGTCGTAGTTATCCATCGCTGCGGTGACTTCCTGACACAGATTCGCCAGCGAGCTTTCGATCCATTGGTCGAGCAGATTTTCGCTTTGTCCGGGTTTGGAGTCGCCCGGCTCCCAGCCATCGATGTTGGCGTAGGTGATGAAGAAGCTGTAGGAGTTCCAAAGCGGAATGAGCAGATGACGGAGCGAGTGCTTCACACCCTCTTCGGCGAAGCGGAGGCTTTCGCCTTTGACGACGGGCGAGTTGATCATGTAGAGGCGGAGCGCGTCGGCTCCGTATTTGTGAACCACCTTTAGCGGGTCGGGATAGTTTTTGAGACGCTTGCTCATTTTGAGTCCGTCTTCGGCAAGAACGAGTCCGTTGACGACGACGTTTTGGAAGGCAGGTTTTTTGAAGAGCGCTGTGGAGAGGACCATAAGTGTGTAGAACCAGCCGCGAGTTTGATCGAGCCCTTCGGCGATGAATTGCGCAGGAAAATTGCCTTCAAATTTGTCTTTGTTCTCAAAGGGATAGTGGTTCTGGGCGTACGGCATGGAACCAGACTCGAACCAGCAATCGAGCACTTCGGGCGTGCGCTTGTAGGTTTTCCCGTCTTTTTCGATCAGCACATCGTCGAGTACATGTTTGTGGAGATCGTCGACTTTTTGACCGGAGAGTTTTTCGAGTTCTTCGGCGGAGCCGATGCAGAGAATGTCTTCTGGATCATCGATGTTGATCCAAAGCGGAATGCAGGATCCCCAGAAACGATTACGGCTGATGTTCCAGTCTTTGGCGTCGGCGAGCCAGTTGGCGAAACGTTTTTCGCCGACGTGCCCTGGCATCCAATGCACCTGCGCGTTGTTGGCGAGCATTTCTTCGCGTAGGTCTTCGACGCGGACGTACCATGCATCGATTGCGCGGTAGATCAGCGGCGTGTCGGTGCGTTCGCAGAAGGGATAGCTGTGCTGAATCGTCGATTGATGTACGAGTTTGCCTTCGTCTTTGAGTCGCTTGATGATCGCTTTGTCGGCGTCTTTGCAGAACTGCCCTTCGTAGTCTGGAACCATGGATGTGAATTTGCAATCGACGTCGAGCGGCTCGACGAGCGGGATGCCAGCGGCGGTACAGATGCGGTAATCTTCTTCACCGTACGCGGGAGCCATGTGGACGATTCCCGATCCGTCTTCGGTGGAAACAAACTCGTCGTTGAGAATGACGAATGAGTTTTCGTTGTCTTTGAAATAGTCGAAGAGCGGCTCGTAGGTGAGACCAACAAGTTCCGAACCTTGGAAGTTTTTGAGGACCTCGTATTGTTCCTCTTTTTTGTAGTACGAGCTCAGGCGGGCTTCCGCCAAAACGAAAACATCGCCGTTTTCAACGTCGCGAACGGCAACATAGTCGATGTTCGGCCCGGCGCAGATGGCGAGGTTGGACGGCAGCGTCCACGGCGTAGTCGTCCAAACCAGTGCGCAGGCGTTTTCAATGTCAAACCCGTTGAGTTTGACGCGAACTGTGACGGATGGGTCTTGGACATCCTGATAGTTTCGGCCTGCTTCGAAATTGGAGAGCGGTGTGTTGAGCTTCCAGCTGTATGGCATGATGCGATGCGCTTTGTAGATGCGGTCCTGTTTCCAAAGTTCGGAAAACACCCACCAAATGGTTTCCATGAAATCTTTGTCCATGGTTTTGTAGTCGTTTTGGAAGTCGACCCAGCGGCCCATGCGTGTGACGGATTTTTCCCATTCGTCGACGTAGGTCGAAACCATCGAACGACACTGCTCATTAAAAACATCGATTCCGGCTTCAACGATTGCTGGAGCGCCAGCGAGCCCGAGTGCCTCCTGCGCGAGAGCTTCGATCGGAAGTCCGTGGCAGTCCCAACCAAAGCGACGTTCGACGCGATGGCCGCGCATGGTTTGGTAGCGCGGGACAATATCCTTAATGGTTCCTGCGAGCAAATGGCCATAATGCGGGAGACCCGTCGCGAACGGAGGACCATCATAAAAAACATAATCTGCATTCTTCGCACGGTTTTCAATCGATTTTTTAAACGTATCGTTCTCCGCCCAGAACTCGAGGATCCCCTCCTCCATTTTTGCGAAATCTACATGGCTCGATACGGGTTTAAACATAGCATTGCTCCTGAATGGTCAAGGTTGGAGCGGGAGACCGGACTCGAACCGGCGACGAACAGCTTGGGAAGCTGCCATTCTACCACTGAATTACTCCCGCGATTTAAGAGGGGAGGAGTGTCAGGCGAGATCCAAAAAAATTCAAGAAACAAATGTTCCATAATGGAAAACAATCGATTCACGGCAGACCAGCCCTCATCCAAAACTACTATGGATTTGCCTCGCAAGTTGAATTGCGCCGTTTTCTCTCGTCATCTCTAAAAACAGAAAAAAGGGATTCCCGAAGGAATCCCTTTTAAAAATGGTCGGGGAAACAGGATTCGAACCTGCGACCTATTGCTCCCAAAGCAACCGCGCTACCAGACTGCGCTACTCCCCGTTGAATGAAGCAATCACTATCCTGGAACTCGTCAAATAATTCAACTTAATTTTTGCATTCATTTGAATGAAAGCCTCAAACCCTAGGAAAACCACCCTTTTTTATAGTCATCTGGATGATTCCATTTTGGTTTCGATCTCCGATAGTCGCGCCAAGCGACTCCAATGGGTCGACATTCACCGTCTATTCGATTCCCGAGCAAAAGAAAAGGGTTCCAACCCTTGGAAAACTCTCCCTCGCAGAGATACAGAGGGGTTATTTAACAAAAGCAATATACATCTGTAGCGCCGCTAAAAATGTAAACCCAAAGATGATGACCCATTTGAGAAAAGAAAATTGATCCTTCAGTCCAGAGAACTGATCCTTTAGTCCAGAAAACTGATCTTTTAGTCCATTAAAATCAGCTCGAGTCACCATATCTCGCTCTAAATGTGCGATATGATTAAACTGCGATTTTAACATCAGAGGAACGGCATCTTCCGTTCGCAGACAGCCATCCTCCGCGATTCTAGTCTTTGCTTGCTGTACGGCATTATCTAAAAATTCGCTTAGAATTTTATCGTCCATCATCTGTTCTTTATCTTTGTACATGCCCACAACGTAGCAGGCAACCTTTACGGATTCAATCTAAAAAACAAGGGCGGTCCCATAAAAGATGAACGACCTTTTAATTCCAACAGGCTAAGTCCAGTATGTCGACGAATCCTCAATCGCATTGAGTATACCCCGAAGCACGGGAGCTGACCGAACATGACGGAGATCGAACTGAGTATTTTAGAAAAACAATGCCTGAATAGAAGAATACCGGATCGCCCAACCTTTAAAACGGAGGTCAAAGTCTGGGAGAAAAAACGAAATGCCGTTGTCTTACCGATGAATTGGTGGTTTATAATAGAGGACACTCGGATCAAACTCAAGAAGCTTCACCCACCAATTAATTCGTGATAGCAGATATACAGAGGGGGTTATTTAACAAAAGCAATATACATCTGTAGCGCCGCTAAAAATGTAAACCCAAAGAGGATGACCCATTTGAGAAAAGAAAACTGATCCTTCAGTCCAGAGAACTGATCCTTTAGTCCGTTAAAATCAGCTCGAGTCACCATATCTCGCTCTAAATGTGCGATATGATTAAACTGCGATTTTAACATCAGAGGAACGGCATCTTCCGTTCGCAGACAGCCATCCTCCGCGATTCTAGTCTTTGCTTGCTGTACGGCATTATCTAAAAATTCGCTTAGAATTTTATCGTCCATCATCTGTTCTTTATCTTTGTACATGCCCTCAATGTAGCAGGCAACCTTTACGGATTCAATCTAAAAACCGAAATTGGGTATGCACTTTACTCAACCGACCACACCATGTGGTTTTTTGCCTCCTATAATTTCCTTTCGTCGGACGGGGCTTGTTCGCACAGACATTTCCAGCAAACGATAAAAAAGTAACCCGCG
>JAOZMR010000026.1 GCA_029934215.1 Pontiellaceae bacterium
CCAAGTTTGTATAATGTCGAGGGTTTGCCTGCGTCTCCATTCAAAACAGATTGATAAGAATCGTTGCATGAGAAAAGTTCGGGCGTATATTTTCTGAATGACTACACAAAAACGACCCAATATTTTATGGATCTGTACAGATCAACAGCGCTGGAACACCTTGGGATGCTACGGAAACGAAAATGCCAATACGCCGAATTTAGATCGGTTGGCAGAAAATGGAACAATCTTCGATACGGCGTTTTGTCAAAGCCCCGTTTCTACGCCGAGTCGAGTGAGCTTTCTTACGGGTAGATATCCGAGGACGGCTCGGGGCAGACAAAATGGTCAAATATCGTTCATCAGCGGTTACATCCTGAGTTTCCCCTTCAGAATTGCATCATTTGGTTGGCAACCGTCGGTTCTTTCCGGTAGTCTCCTCGAAATTTTGGAACAAAAAAACCATATGCCACTCATGCAACAGGTATCAACGACACTACGGCGAGAAAAAAACATTCGATGAAATATTTAACTCCACAGGAAAAAACAGACATCAGAAAAATGGGGTTAGACGAACGAATCCTTCAACTCGGATCGAAGGACCTTTCCGAGAAAGAATTGCTCTCGATTTTTGCTGACGGAAGCATCCGGCAGTCGTCACTGCTCACATTATCGGAACTCATTACTACGTGTTTCCAAAACGGAAACTTCAACATTCCTGCCTCAGAAATTTTGAAAATAAAAGGGTTCGGAAAAGAAAAAGCAACTCGAATTGCTTCAGCGCTCTCGTTTGTTGGACCATACTATCAAACGCTTCTCCCGACCATATCTTTAGAAAAAGCGGATCGGGTCGAAGAAGAGATCCAAAACTACTTTTCCGAAATTCCACCCATTCCTCGCTCTTGTGAATCAGGTAATAATTGGAAACCCGCATCCTTAGACATGCTGAACAAAGTCCATGCAGGAGACTGTCTGGATGTCATGAAGAACATCCCTTCCGAATCTGTTGACATGGTGCTGTGCGATTTGCCCTACGGAACAACCCAAAACAAATGGGATAGCGTAATCCCTCTAAATCGTCTTTGGTGCGAGTATGAACGAATACTGAAAAAAAAAGGCGTTATCGTCTTAACGTCTCAAGGTGTTTTTACCGCCAAGCTTATATTGAGCAATGAGAAATCTTTCAAATATAAAATCGTATGGGAAAAGTCAAAGCCGACCAACTTTCTAAATGCTAAAAAACAACCCCTAAGAAAACACGAGGACATCTGCGTTTTTTATCGAGAACAACCCATCTACAACCCACAAATGTCAGAGGGTCTCCCTTATAACAAAGGGGTTCGGAAAAACCAATTAACCGGAAGCTATGGCGACTTCAAGCCGGTCGAAGTTAAAAGTTCAGGCAAAAGATATCCGTTGGATGTCGTGTATTTCAAAACAGCAGAAAGCGAAGGTTCCGTATATCATCCAACAAAAAAACCCGTCGAGCTGGGTCGATACTTCATCCGAACATTTACGAATCCAGGAGACGTGGTTCTAGATAATGCCTGCGGCAGTGGTAGTTTTTTGGTTTCTGCAGTCCTTGAAAATCGGCAATTCATTGGTATAGAAAAGAATACAGATGTTCACCTATTTAAACAGAAGCCCGTAGATTACATTCGCATTTGCAACGACCGAATTAAACAGGCTCAGGAATGTGTTGTGACAGCATGAGCAAACTTCAATACAACGAAAGAAGTTGGGCAATTGATCTTTTTATCGAAGCCTTGGGTTTTGGACGCGGACAGGGGGCGCTAGATTTAAGCACAGCACGCATACAAAAAGGTCTAAAAATTCTAAATCCAGAACGACTATCAATCGCACAAAAAACGCAGATCAAAACAGCGTTTCATCCTGTTGCATCAAGAGAAGTCATGCCGTTGCTAGACGAGCTAGAACAAGAAGACCGAACGAACTTTGATCAAATAGTTTTACGTTGTTTCGGAATTCAGCAACATTATAAAAAAATCAAACACAGCTTACTTTGGCTACACAGAAAACGCTACGACCCGCAGGGTTGAACCTTTATATTTCAGGAGACATTATGGGAAAAAGAACAGACATCCACCACATTCTAATCATTGGCTCCGGGCCGATCGTCATTGGTCAGGCTTGCGAGTTTGACTATTCCGGAACGCAAGCGTGTAAGGCGCTGCGCGAAGAGGGGTACACGGTCTCATTGATCAACTCTAACCCCGCGACGATCATGACCGACCCGGCGACGGCGGATCATACCTACATCGAGCCGATCACGCCCGAAGCCGTTGAGAAGATCATCATCAAGGACAAACCCGACGCGATTCTTCCAACCCTTGGAGGTCAGACCGCACTCAACACCGCGATGAAGCTGGTCGAACAGGGAATTCTCGAAAAGCACGGCGTTGAAATGATCGGCGCGACCTACGACGCAATTATGCGCGGCGAAGAGCGCGATCTCTTCAAAAAGGTCATGGCGGAAGCCGGCATCGAAACACTCCTGAGCTTTGATGTTCATAATCTCGACGAAGCTAGGAAGGTCGCTGAAGAAAAACTCGACTTCCCGATCATCATCCGCCCATCGTTCACCCTCGGCGGAACCGGCGGCGGAATCGCAGAAAACATGGACGAGCTGATGGAGATCGCCGCGGGCGGTCTCCAAGCCTCGCTCACCACCGAAGTCCTGCTCGAAGAATCCGTCTTCGGCTGGAAAGAATTTGAAATGGAAGTGATGCGCGACAAGGCGGATAACGCCGTCATCATTTGCGCCATCGAAAACATGGATCCAATGGGTATTCACACGGGCGACAGCATCACCGTCGCGCCTGCTCAAACGCTAACCGACCGCGAATATCAAATGATGCGCGATGCGTCGCTGAAAATCTTGCGCGTCATCGGCGTTGAAACCGGCGGATCAAACGTACAGTTCTGCATTCACCCCGACACCGGCCGCATGGCGGTGATCGAAATGAACCCGCGCGTATCGCGTTCCTCCGCCCTCGCCTCCAAAGCGACCGGATTCCCAATCGCCAAGCTCGCCGCAAAACTCGCGGTCGGCTACACGCTCGACGAACTCCCAAACGATATCACCAAAGAAACGCCAGCCTGCTTCGAGCCGTCCATCGATTATATCGTCACAAAGATTCCACGATTCACCTTTGAGAAATTTCCGTCCGCAAACCCGAAACTCGGCGTCAGCATGAAGTCGGTCGGCGAAACGATGGCGATTGGCCGTAACTTCAAAGAATCGCTTCAGAAAGCGTTCCGAAGCTTGGAAATCGGTGTCGACGGACTCGACCTCAAAACTGAAGCCAAAATCAACCAAGACAATCTGGACACTTATCTAACCACGACCTGCACCGAGCGAACTATCGCCGTTAAATGCGCTTTCAAAAAAGGCTACTCGCTCGAAAAAGTTCAGGACATGACGAAGATGGATCCGTGGTTCCTCGATAACATTTTGCAGATCGTCGAAATCGAAAAAGAAATCGTCGATGCCACCGAACTGGATTTTGATCTATTGAAGCACGCTAAGAAAAACGGATTCTCCGATGATCAAATCGCCGCATTGCGCGGTTGCAAAGGCGACGACATCCGCGCGCTCCGCAAGAAACTAGGCATCATCCCCGTCTACAGTCTCGTCGACACCTGCGCCGGCGAGTTCGCCGCGTCCACCCCCTACTTCTACTCCTGCTACGGCGACCTCGACGAAACCCGCAAAACGGATAAGCCGAGCGTCATCGTTCTCGGCTCCGGTCCGAACCGGATTGGTCAGGGAATCGAGTTCGACTACTCCTGCGTCCACACAGTGAAAGCCCTGAGCGAAATGGGCTACGAATCCATCATGGTCAACTCCAACCCAGAAACCGTTTCGACCGACTACGACACATCGGACAAACTCTTTTTCGAACCGCTCACCTTCGAAGATGTCATGAACATCTACGAAGCAGAACAGCCCATCGGCATGATCGTGCAAATGGGCGGACAGACCCCGCTCAACCTCGCCGACCGCCTGCTCGCCGCCGGAGTTCCAATCCTTGGAACGTCTCCGAAGAGCATCGCCGCCGCCGAAGACCGCGAGCTATTCCGCCAGCTTCTCGAAAAAGTTGAACTCAAATCCCCGCAGTCCGCCACCGCGCTGACGATGGCGGAGGCCGAAGTCGCCGCAGAAAAGATTGGCTTCCCTGTCATGATCCGCCCGTCGTTTGTTCTCGGCGGACGCGCCATGATGGTCGCCTACGAAGAAGAAGAACTCGAACCCTTCGTCAACGCCGCATTCGCCGCCAGCCCAAGTCATCCGGTACTAATCGACCGCTTCCTCGAACACGCCATCGAAATTGATGTCGATCTCGTCTGCGACGGAACCGACGTCTACGTCGGCGGCGTAATGGAACATGTGGAAGAAGCCGGAATTCACTCCGGCGACAGCGCCTGCTCGATTCCGCCCTACACCCTTTCCGACGACATGATCGCCCGCGTCAAAAACGCCTGCACAAAAATGGCGCTCGAACTGAATGTAAAAGGACTGATGAACACACAGCTCGCCGTCAAAGACGGCGAATTCTACATCATCGAAGTCAACCCGCGCGCCTCCCGCACCGTTCCCTACGTTTCCAAAGCGACCAATGTTCCGCTCGCCAACATCGCCACGCAAGTCGCCATGGGCAAAACGCTCAAGGAACTCAATCTGGTTGGTTTTGAACCGAAGATTGAATGGTTCGCGGTGAAAGAAGCCGTCTTCCCCTTCAACCGCTTTGCGGGCGTTGACCCAATCCTCGGCCCAGAAATGAAATCTACGGGCGAAGTGATGGGAATCGACAAAACCTTCGAGCTCGCCTTCTGGAAAGCCGAACTCGCCGCCGGACAAGTTCTTCCAACCGAAGGAACCGTGTTCGTCAGTTGCAAAGACCGCGACAAAGAATGGATTGCCGACGTAGCCAAAGAGCTGTCTGAAATGGGATTCAAATTTGTCGCCACCGAAGGAACCGCCGCCTCACTAAAAAAAGCAGGCATTATCGCAACCATCATCTGTAAACTGGACGAAAACGGTCCGAACATCATTGACCTGATGAAATCAAAGATGGTTCAGCTCATCATCAACACCCCAAGCGGTCCCGTCGCCCGAGTCGATGAAATCAAAATCCGCTCCGAAGCAATTCTACGCGGACTCCCAATCGTCACCACACAATCCGGAGCCAAAGCCACCGCCAAAGCCATTCAGTACATCAAAGAAAACGACTGGGATGTAAAATCCATTCAGAGCTACCACGAAAACCAAGCTCGTTGAGCATCTCCTGTCATACAAAACGCCAGCATTCGGAGGTTTCCTGCGCATCTATGTTCTTCCAAATTTTCTGTTTAATTCCGTGAAACTTTGGAAAATGAGGGTCGGGCTTCCGTTCGGACAGGTGTAGGGCATTTCGGTTTTTGCGAGATCTTCGACCAGACGGTTTATCGCGTTGGGCGGTAGTGTGTCGCCTGCTCGGACGGATGATCGACAAGCCGCCCGCGCAACTGTTTCGTGTAGCGCTTCGCGTGTTGCTCGTGCTTTTGCGCCGCCTGCATCCAGCGCTTTTGCAATCCCTGTTAGAATGACGAATGGGGGTCCTTTCTGTAAATGTACGGGGAGTGCGTCGACGATAAATGAGTCGTGCCCAAAATCGGAAATCCCAAACCCCATCTCTTCGAGTACGGGAAGCTGACGACGAATGGTTTCTGCGTCAGAGGGCATTAATTCGATCGTTTCCGGTGTTAGTAAGCCTTGCCGCAAGGGATGCCCGTCTGTGATTTCTTTGATGATTTTCTCGTACAGGACTCGCTCGTGCGCCGCTTGCGGATCCATTAGGACGATGCCGTCCTCGGTTTCGAGTACGACGTAGATTCCTGCCATGCCCATGACTCGACACCAACGCCAAGGGGAGGCGGGAGCGGGGGTTGGGCTTGAGGGTTTTGGCTTTATAGGCGCTGGCTGGGGAGGTTTCAACGGTGGTGGTTGTTGCTTTATTTCAACGTCTAACTCTTGCTGTTTTTGGGGCGGTGGAGCGGGGGAATCAAAGTGGAACGATGGTTCGCGTCTCTCTTCTTCTGGTGCTTCGAGTACGAGTGCTTTTTCTATTGCTGCTATGACGCAGTTGCGGACGGTGGTTGGGTGCCGGAAGCGTACTTCTTTTTTTGCGGGATGCACGTTCACATCGACCGCATCTGGTTTCGTTTCGATGAAGAGGAATACGGATGGGTGTCGTCCGCGGGCGAGGACGGTGTGGTATGCCTCGTTTATGGCGTGATAGATTACGGGGGCCGAGGCGGGTCGTCCGTTGATGAAGATGTATTGGTCGGATCGATCTTTTCGTCCCGTTTGAGGAAGACCGGCAAAGCCGGCTATTTTTACGTCGTTTGCTTCGAAGTTGAGTTCGCGCAGATGGCTGAAAAATGAAGCGTTGTATAGTTCAGCAATCCGGTCGGCGAGCGTACCGCCTGCGGGAAGATTGTAGAGTTCTCGACTGTCGGAAACTAGGGATAGACCTGTTTCGGGATGTGCAATCGCATAGACCGCGAAGAGCTGGCGGATCTGCGCTAGTTCGGTCGATTCTGTTCGTAAGAATTTGCGTCGAGCGGGCACGTTAAAGAAGAGGTTTCGTATCTCGAAGCGCGTACCTGGCGGGCATCCCGCTTCTGCGACGTCTTGAAGTTTGCCGCCTGCAATGCGTATTTCTGTTCCGCTAAGGTCGTCGTGCGTACGTGTGACCAAGGTGAACCGTGATACCGAGGAGATGGAGGATAGTGCTTCGCCACGAAAACCGAGTGTTGATACCGCTTCGACCTCTTCGGCGGTTCGGATTTTACTTGTCGCGTGGCGTTCTATTGCAAGGAGCGCGTTGTCGCGAGTCATCCCAGAACCGTTATCGGAGATGGCGATCAATTGCATGCCGCCGCGTACGACTTCGACATCGACTTGTGTTGAGCCGGCATCGAGCGCGTTTTCCATGAGTTCTTTCATGACGGATGCGGGTCGCTCGATCACTTCTCCGGCAGCGATCTTATTGATCACTTGATCGGGGAGCATTTGGATTTGATTTTTCACGTCCGACATCCTACATGTTTTTTCCAACCCTTGGAAGGCTCGCGGGAAATTGGATGGGTTGATGGCGGAATCACTCGGCTAATTGTTTGGGGATGTTGATGATTTGTCCCGCTTTGAGGTCGTTTTCGTTACTCATTTTGTCCAGGTTTGCTCCGTAAATTTCTTTCCATTTTCTGCTGTCTCCGTAGATGGCTTTGGCGATACGTGAGAGCGTGTCGCCTGGCAGGACTTTATAGGTTTCGACCTTTGGTGCGGGGGTTTGAATCCGCTGGATCGGTTTTTTTGTAACGGGCGTTGGTTGGGGCGTAGGTTTTGGCGCAGGTTTGACAACTTTTGGTTTGGGTGGAGTGGGTTTGACGATGGGTGCGGCAGTTTTTTCGAGCTGTTTTCGAAGTAGGTTGTTTTCGCGCGTTAGTCGCACGAGTTCTTTGGATATGCTTCCTGTGGTTTTCCCGATCTGTGCGGCGAATGAGATTTTTGCCTGCCCAATCCATCCAAGAATTAAATCGAGTTTTTCGCTGTTGGCTCGCTTCTGGAGGTATTGTTCGTAGTGGTAGATGGCTCGTGTGTAGTCTTTTTTCTGTTGATGGTAGATCAGTGCTAGTTCGAGGTCGGCTCGGGCAAGCTCGCGATTTTGTTCGAGTGAGTTTTCGAAATGTCTGATGGCTTCGTCCCAGTGCCGGAGCTCTGCCTGCTCGATCCCTTTTTGAATGTGCTGCTCTTTTTCTTCTTCAACGTCGAGTGGTGTGCTCCAATCGCAACCCGTAAGAAGTAGACCGCAGGTGAGCGCTCCGATGAAAAATCCTCTGTTTTTGACACTGGTCGTTGTTTTCACAAATCTACTCCGCTTTTAACGTTTCTTTTAGGTTGCGTTTGTTCGCGTTCAGAAAAATAATTTGAAGAACTTCAAGACCCCCTGCCCCCATGGAACGCGATGAGAGATGCCGCCTTTTTTCCCTTCGAAGGTGTGTAAATTTTTGAGGTACCATTCGTAGTTGCGGATGAGCGCTTGCTTGTTTGAAAATTTTGGAAAAAACTGAAGTTTCTTTTCGATTTTCTCGGTCGAGACAAACGAGTCCTCGCACGCGGTTTCGTAGACCCACTTGTAGAGCGGGGAGAGTTTGAAGAATTCGAGAATGCGCAAAAACACAATGAGAGGTTTTGCCCAGGTTCCTACGATTTTCTTTCCATGGCCGGCTCGGTCTAGCACGGCTTGATAGTCTTCGCGCATTGTCGTGAAGGCGGTGGCTCCGACGTTGAAGACGTCGTTCACCACTGCTTCGTCTTTAATCAGACATCGATAAATCGCTTCGCAGAGGTCTTCAACGTCTAGGAGCTGGTAGCGGTTGTGCCCGGTTCCAATCATTGGAAAATTCTTAGCATCCTTGGCCCAGTCGTAGAATAGGGCGAATACGCCGAGACGTTCGGGACCGATAAACGATTTGGGGCGGATGATGGGTACGCACATGCCTTTGGCTCGGTATTCCAAGCAAACGTTCTCTGCCTCGATCTTGGCGATTCCGTAGGGCCCAACGCCGATCAAAGGATCGTCCTCCGACAGCGGATGGTGGTCCGGAATGCCGTAGACCGCTGTGGATGAAATATGCACGAAGCGCTCGACCATTTCGTGTTGAGCTTCCTGCATCAGTAGGCGGGTTCCTTCAATGTCTGTTGTGAAAATTTCTTCCTTCGTATAAAGAGGAAGGGCAGCGGCGCAATGGATCACCCAATCGACATCTTTCATCACTCTGCGGACATCGTCGATGTTTCGAATGTCCCCGACAATAGAGGTGACGCTACCCTTCTCTGGATAGTCGAATTCCACAAGGTCGAGCACCGTGATGTCGGTGATTCCATGATGGCGCAGGTAGCGAATTAAGTTGATGCCAAGAAAACCGCTCCCACCTGTGATTAAAACCTTTTTAGTCATAAAAATCTCCGTTATTGAAAGGTGTTTAGTTTGAAACACCTATCCCGTTTCTACAATTCAATTCTGCGCGCATGCGCGGAATTTTTATCATCACATCGGCTAACGATCGAATAACCATGTTGATAGGTACCGCTCGCCTGTGTCGCAAATGATCGTTACGATTGTTTTCCCCTTGTTTTCGGGGCGTTTCGCAAGTTCAATCGCTGCCCAGACATTTCCGCCAGCGGAGATCCCGCAGAGGATCCCTTCTTCGGTGGCGAGACGGCGCGAGGTGGCCCCTGCGTCTTCCCCGGTGATTTGAATCACCTCATCGATCAGTTTTGTATTGAGATTGGTCGGAATAAAGCCGGCGCCGATGCCTTGGATTTTATGAGGTCCTGGCTTGCCGCCGGAAATGACGGGAGAATTGATCGGCTCCACAGCAACCACTCTCACCTCCGGATTGCGCTCCTTGAGTACGCTTCCCACGCCGGAAAGTGTTCCGCCGGTTCCAACGCCTGCGACAAAAACATCAACAACACCGTCTGTATCGTCCCAGATCTCAACCGCAGTGGTTTTGCGGTGCGCCTCTGGGTTTGCGGCGTTGTCGAATTGCTGCGGGATCATAGCGTTCGGGATTTCTCCGACGAGCTCCTCGGCTTTTCTGATGGCACCCGGCATTCCCTCGGAGCCCGGTGTCAGAATAAGTTCCGCGCCGAGAGCGGCGAGGAGTTTGCGCCGTTCGATGCTCATGGTTTCTGGCATCGTAAGAATGAGCTTGTAGCCTTTTGCGGCACAGGCAAACGCCAACGCGATCCCTGTATTGCCGCTGGTCGGCTCCACAACGGTTGCACCCGGCTCCATATCGCCGGCTTTTTCTGCTGCCTCAAGCATCGCAATACCAATGCGGTCTTTTACGCTACCCATTGGGTTGTGCGATTCCATTTTGACGAGAACTGTCGCGCCGAGCCCATCGACGATGCGGTTGAGCTTCACGAGCGGTGTTCCGCCAACGGTTTGTGTGATGTTTTCGTAGATGTTCATCTCTTACCCTTTCAAAAATAATAAATTCGGTGAATTCATTAAATGCTGTAGCTCGTTGTGTCGGTCTGTTCCATATCGGTTACAGTCGTGAGCAAATCCTGAAGCGTTGTTTTCGAGAAATACTCCTCAAGCAGTTTTGCTGCACCCTCCCAAACAGGCCGAACAGCGCATTTGTTTTTGGCGCGACCTTTACAATTCATATGCTCACAATCCACAAGCTTCATCACACCCTCCGAGGCACGGAGAACCTGAAAAATCGTGATATCCTTCGGTTCCTTAGATAATTGAAATCCCCCTTTCACGCCGCGAAACCCAACGCACATGCCCGCGTTTTTTAGCGGTCCAATGATCTGTTCAATGTAATCGGGGGAAATACCTTCTTCGGCCGCGATAATTTTCTTCGGCACAGGACCGTTGTGCTGGTAGCGAGCAATACTCAAGAGAATACGAACCGCATAACGACCCTTTGTTGACAGTTTCATAAATCCAAGCCTTTCCTTTTTCATAAACCAAACCTTTTATTGTTTATCATATTCCTCGCTTTTACCAAAAACGTAAATCTGGATCAACTTAAAACCCCGTAAGAAAACTAAATTTCCAATTTCGCTCGCAGTAACGCGTTTGTTTTCGTACAAATAGAGCCCTTCGATCAAAAATGGCAACGGCAAAGTGAGGTAGCAATGGAACAAGGAGTAGTTTTAATGATTCTCGGAATGGGAACCGTGTTTGGGTTTTTAGTTCTAATGGTTACAGCCATGCACCTTTCTGCTGTGTTTTTTAAGAAATTTTCCCATCTCTTTTTAGACGCGGTCGTCTCGGAACCTACCCCCACCCCACCCAGCCAGGCAATCGCAGTTGCACTCGCTGCGATTCTCGCAAAACGCGGTTAATTTTTAGAGAAAAGAGACCCATCCTATGTCAAAAAAAACAATCCACATCATGAACACAGCATTCCGCGACGGCTTTCAGTCCGTCTACGGAGCACGCGTACTCACAGAGGACTTCCTCCCTGCGGTCAAAGCCTGCGTTGACGCTGGGCAAACCCATTTCGAAGCGGGCGGCGGCGCACGCTTTCAGGCTCCCTTCTTCTACTGCAACGAATCCGCCTTCCACATGATGGATCGGTTCCGCGAAGTGGCCGGCCCCGACGCAAACCTTCAAACCCTCGGACGCGGCATCAACGTGGTCGGGCTCGAATCCCAGCCCCGCGACATCATCGACCTACACGCAAAAATGTTCGCGAAACACGGCATCAGCACCATCCGGAACTTCGACGCCCTAAACAATGTCAACAACCTGATCGACTCCGCAAAATCCATCAAAGCGCACGGGCTCAAACACGAAGTGGTTGTCACCATGATGGAACTGCCCCCCGGATGCTCCGGCGCTCACGACGTCGCGTTCTATCAAAAAAGCCTACAAGACATTCTCGACGCAGACATTGAATTCGACAGCGTATGCTTCAAAGACGCCTCCGGAACCTCCGCGCCGAAAAAGGTGTTTGAAACCATCGCCATGGCTCGCAAATTACTGCCAGGCAACACCAAGCTGGTCTTCCACTCCCACGAAACCGCCGGCGTAGGAACCGTCGGCTACCTCGCCGCAATTAAAGCCGGCGCCGACCAAGTCGACTGCTCGATTGCACCCGCCTCCGGCGGAACCTCCCAGCCCGATGTCTCCACACTCTGGCACGCACTACGCGGCGAAAACTACGAACTTGACATTGACATCGATAAAATGATGCACGCCGAAACCGTCTTCAAAGAATGCATGGCAGACTACATGATTCCGCCGGAAGCCCGATCCGTTGAACCGCTGATTCCATGGTCGCCCATGCCCGGCGGAGCACTCACCTCCAACACGCAAATGCTACGCGACAACGGCATTATGGATAAATACGAAGACTGCATCCACGCCATGGGCGAAGTCGTCCGTCGCGGCGGATTCGGAACCTCCGTCACCCCCGTCTCCCAATTCTACTTCCAGCAAGCCTTCAACAACGTCCTCTTTGGACCCTGGGAAAAAATCGCCGAGGGCTACGGCAAAATGGTTCTAGGCTACTTCGGCAAAACGCCCTGCGAGCCCGACCCAGAAATCATCAAACTCGCCACCAAAGAACTCAACCTCGAACCGACCACCGAGATCCCCGTTGACCTCAACGACCGCGACCCGAGCAAAGGAATCGCCGCCGCGAAAAAACTTCTATGCGAAGCTGGGATTACCGACCACTGCGACGAAAACATCTTCATCGCCGCAACCTGCAAACAAAAAGGGATCGATTTCCTGCTTGGCAACGCCCAAGTCAACGGAGTCCGAAAAAGCGCACACACTTCTGCGAATTCGGAAGCTAGTGGCGACGGCGCCTACACCGTCACCGTCGATGGCAAACAATACGCCATTGAAGTCGAAGGCGACCACGCCACCGTCAACGGCAAAACCTACAACATCGCCGTCGACAACGGCGTCGCATCTCCAAAAAATGGAATCGCACACACGACAGCCGACTCCACAATCATCAAAGCCCAAATGCCTGGGAAAGTGATGAAAATCAACGTCGCGATGGGCGACCACGTCAACGAAGGCGACATTCTTCTCATAATGGAAGCGATGAAAATGGAAATTGAAATCAAATCCCCCACCGGCGGAACCGTCACCTCCATCGGCGTACAAGTTGGCGACCAAGCCAACGGCGGTCAAGAACTGGCATCCATCAACTAAGGAATTCCACCATGCACAAAACCAAAAAAATAGTATGGCTTATTGCCCTAGCCTCCATGCTTGCCAGCGGCCTCGCGTCTGCCGGTCCCGGTTGCGGAGATTCCGCATGCGGCGTGCCCGCTCCACAGTTCGAAACGGAAGAACCTGCCGAACAGGGGATCTCCATCTCAGGTGGATTTTCCAAACTCTGGAAACAAACAGGAATCTACCGATTCATCCACCCAAAAACCGTCCAAGAAAAAAAGGCAGAAAAACTCAACGCCGCCATCAAAACCGTCGAAGCAAAGATTTGCGCGGGCGAATTTCGCGAAGCAGAGATCTACGCTGGAATTGCAAACAACCTCGGCGCCGACCGAGACACCAGGAGACGCCTACGAGACACATACACCGCAAAAGTCAACGAAGGCGACCCAACGTACGAAGGTCTTCTTCCCGAAGGCCTAGGTCAATTCGTCATGATCCTTGTTGGGCTGGGGCTAATCTATCTCGCCGTCGCCAAGAAATTTGAACCCCTCCTCCTTCTACCCATCGGGTTCGGCGCCATCCTCGCGAACATACCCGCCGCAGGAATCGCCAGCGTAGGAATCCCTGGGCAGCCCGCAGGGTTCCTTTACTACTTCTACACCGTCGGCGTACAATCCGGCGTATTCCCACTACTCATATTCCTAGGCGTAGGCGCAATGACCGACTTTGGCCCACTCCTCGCCAACCCCAAAACCGCCCTACTCGGCGCCGCAGCACAATTCGGAATCTTCATCGCCATGCTTGGCGCACTCTCCATGGGCGGCCTCTTCACACTACAAGACGCAGCATCCATCGGAATCATCGGCGGCGCCGACGGGCCCACCGCAATCTTCCTCTCCTCCCGCCTCTCCCCCAACCTCCTCGGCGCCATCGCCGTCGCAGCATACTCATACATGGCACTCGTCCCAATCATCCAGCCACCCATCATGCGACTCCTCACCACCCAAGCCGAACGCTCCATCGAAATGAAACAGCTTCGCCACGTCACAAAAACAGAAAAAATCGTCTTCCCTCTCATGGTACTCGTTCTATGCATCCTCTTTCTTCCTTCCGCCACCCCACTCATCGGAATGCTCATGCTCGGCAACCTCATGAAAGAATCCTGCGTCGTCGATCGGCTCTCCGACACCGCGCAAAACGCAATGATCAACATCGTCACCATCATGCTCGGTCTCGCCGTAGGCTCCAAACTCGCCGCTGAAAAATTCCTCAACGTACAAACCCTCGGGATTCTTGCCCTCGGGCTCGGCGCATTCGTCATCGGGACCGCCTCTGGCATCCTGCTCGCCAAACTCATGAACCGCTTCAGCAAAGACCCAATCAACCCCCTCATCGGCTCCGCCGGCGTATCAGCCGTACCCATGGCTGCACGCGTCGCCAACAAAGTCGGGCTCGAAGAAAACCCAAACAACTTTTTACTCATGCACGCCATGGGCCCCAACGTCGCCGGAGTCATCGGCTCCGCCGTTGCCGCTGGCGTCCTTCTCGCCCTCTGCGGATAACTGACGCATACGCCACAATTTAAACAAAGGAAAACGCCATGTACTCACTACTCATCCCATTCGTAATCTCACTCATCGCACTGTCCACATGCTTCCTCCTGAAAGCCAGTACAGGAACAACCATCTTTAGCGGGCTCCTTGGCTACCTGGCTCCGTTTTTTCTGATCGGCTTCATCTACAAGAAAAAAATCACGCTCGTTCAGAGCGAGCTCCAAGAAGCCATGAACCTCGCAAAGAAAGAGACTAATAGGAAGGTTCAGCACTTCCAAAGTCAACGAAACGCAAACTTCAACCTCCTTAAAAGCCAAGTCAAGGAAGTTCAAAAAAAGGCATTTCGAGAAGCGCTTGAGTCGACGTCCCGCTTCGAACCCTTCAGAAAATGGAACGTACTGATGGGTCGGCAGATCGAAACCATGAAGCTTCAATTCCACTATCAACTCAAAGAATACGACCAAGTAGATGCCCTTTTCGCCAAAGCCGGAATCCTCAAAGGTCCATTCATCTTTGATCCAATGATGATCGCCATGAAAATGGCGCGACAGTACAAACAAAACGACATCGTCGGGGTTGAAAAAACCTATAAAGAACACATTAAATGGCTTCGAGGAAATCGAGGAGTCCTCGTTTACGGGCTCATGGCCTGGATATACGTGAAAGAAAAAGAACCCGAAAAAGCACGCCAAATTCTGAGCAAAGGAAAAGACGTCACCGGAAATGAAACCCTCGCAAAAAACTGGAAACGCCTATCGAACTGCAAAGACAACAAATTCACAAACGTCGGTCTTGGAGAAGACTGGTACAGCCTCTATTTAGAACCCATGCCCGATCCAAAAAAATACAAGGCCCGAGGAAACGGACGTAGCGGACGTAATTTTTAGCATGAAAACAAAACTCATCACCGTCGGAGCCTACAGCGTAAACTGCGCCATCATCTGGGGCGACGCCAAACGGGCGCTCATCATCGACCCCGGCTTCGACGCACCCCACATCCAAAACCACCTAAAAACCAACAACCTCACCGTCGCTGGCTATCTACTCACCCACGGGCACGCCGACCACATCAACGCGCTCGCCGAACTACACGCCAGCAACCCAGCCCTAATCTATCTCCACACAGAAGACGAAAAATGGACCTTCACCGCCGTCAACCAGATCCCGCCCCACTACCCAGTCCCACCCAAACCCCATGCCAACCTTCCAACCCTTGGAAAAAACGAACTCAAATTCTCCAACCCTTGGAAGATTGCCGACCTAACCTTCCAAACCCTGGAAACCCCCGGTCACACACCCGGCGGCGTATGCTATTGGTTTACAAACGAAAACATCTGCTTCACCGGCGACACCCTATTCAAAGGCTCCTGCGGACGCACCGATCTACCCGGCGGCGACGGAAGAATCCTCGCGAAATCGCTCGAAAAACTTGCCGCACTCCCGCCAGAAACACGAATCATCCCGGGGCACGGCGACGAAACAACTATCTCCCACGAACTCAAAACCAACTTCTTCCTTCAGCCGCACTGATCTACGCAAAACAGTAACATGAGACATCACAAGGCAATGCAGTGGGAAAAACGTCTCAAAAACGTATTCGATGAGATCGATAACGAACTAGAAGCAACCTATAAAGGGAGTTGGCAGCGGCACCCAGCACGACCGGCGCACCATACAACATCCAACCCAGAAGCAGACGGATTGTTTAACGTCGGCGCGGCGTTTTCGAGCGGCATCGGGTCAAAACACGGACCGGGTTACACGGTCGAAATCCGGCTTTCGACACTATCAACCATTTCCTCGACTCTCCGAGAAACCATCAAAACGCACGTCTTCCAAGCATTGGAAGAAAAGCTCCCCACCGCATTTCCAGGAAAAAAACTCTACGTATCAGAGGATCGCGGGATGATCCGTATTCACGGGGATCTAAGCCTAGATGGCTAAACCGTAAAACAGCGAAAAAAACGGCATTGTTATATCTCCGGCGACAACATCAACATTGACAACTGCAAACTAATCTCCGAATGGCTGAATACCTTTTTAGAAAAACCCGTCTGCTTGCCGACATGCATAGACGCTTCCAGACTTTGGAACCGGATCGAGGCTTTCGGATTCGAAGCTGAACACGAGGTCGAACGTTTCTCTTCTGCGTTTAGAGGATCCTCGTCACAACAAGCTCGCTGGATGTTGTTATACTCCCGCACAACCGCGCTTGAGCGGTACGCCGCGACGATCGCAAACTATTCACTAACTCAGCATGGTTGCGTTGAGGTGATTCAGACCGTTTTAGAAAGCTCGAAAGACGTCCACACAATTCTTGAACTGGTCGATTTAAGAAACAAACAAAACGACATCAAACAAGCGTTTAAATTAGAAGAACTACTAAAACTTTTAGTTGAGCACTTTATCACAATGAACACCTGGGAAGATGAAGTCGTAAAATCGTTAGCTCGTGCACAAGCCGCAGACGGAAACATTGGAGAATTTTTCGGGCGACTGTTTTTTCGGAATGATGGGCGGTCCAACTTCGTTTGACTTCCGAATTCCCCGCGCAGAGCTATTTGAAATCTTTTCAGAAAAAGAACCAACAAAAGCGGATCTCTTTGAGCAAATCATTGATAAGGAAGAGGTCACCTGTCGCAAGCACAGCAAGAACCTGGAAGACATGTTACAGCAAAGAATGGAGGTAACCGTTCACGGGGGTGAAAATCAGCAATGGCAATTAGGTGGAAATTTTGTTTTTTTCAACTAACCTTCTCCCGAAATTGACATTGAAATTTTCTTATCATCAAAGCAAGAACCGTAGCCAAACCCTTCTATTATTGGTTTTCGCGAGTTTACAATGCCTGCCGCGAAGGTGTTTTGTGCGTAATTTAGGCTCTTCACGAATGTGCGTTTTTTAGAGGCTTTTCGCTCCCCTATTTGAG
>JAOZMR010000215.1 GCA_029934215.1 Pontiellaceae bacterium
GAGAAAAAATGCTCAGTGTGCTACTTTTTACCCACAGATTCTGCGGAAGACCCCATTTACTCACCTGTTGGGTTGGTTTTTGATTTGATTGTCCGGCTATATTAGCCGTTCCAGCCCAACAGGTAACGCATATTTTTTAAAAATTATCCAACGGATTCAGGAATTCAGCAATGCGATCCTCGCGCCGAACGATTTCATCTGGTATTTCCAATCCATCATCCAGCGGAACCTTATCGATCTTTTTAGCCTTATCTGTCAGCTCTTCAATCTCTTTACTGAATCGCTCAATTTGTTCTCCCGCCCGTTTATAGCTCACGGCGGAATGCTTACTGGCATTCGCGTTGATTTTGGTTCCATCCACGCTAACGGTTCCGACTTTCTTAATTTTTCCGGTTTCTTGTGCACATAAAAGCACCTCAACGAACGCCTTTTCAAAAAGCTCGAAGTTTTTCCGGCGAAAGGTGCAAATGGTGTCATGATCAGGATGCAAATCTCCGCCGCAAATATAGCGAACAATGATATCAGAATAAGTTGCCTCCTCAATTTTGCGTGAAGAAAACCGGCCTGTTGCGTAGGAATAAATCAACAAGGAAAGCATCATGCGCGGCGGATATTGAGAATCCCCTGTTCCTCTATGATTAAAAAGAAAGAGCTCCTCTGGCAAATGATCGACTGCATCGATGATGAAATGAACCATATGATTTTAGGGAACCCAATCGCGTAAATCTGGGGGCATCAATAGCGGGGCTTCTCGATCCAAATGCTTAATTCTATAGGGCATGACCCATCTCCTTTCAAACGAAAGAAGAAGTTTCGCACAAAAACGAGTCCTAATCAAAAGGTTTATTCAAATTCCAGATCGCTTTTTAAACTCATACACACTGCTAGGTAGGAGGATAGTGCTTCGGGTGAATAGGGAATTTGCGCGTCGGCGACGAAGCGCGACGCGCCGATTGTGGTAAGAAGTGCATTGAGCGCTGTTGAGCCGCCGCCGGTCGTGACGAATGCCGCTTTGTACCCAGAGCCAAGAATACGCTCTATGCGTTGCGTGTTCAATCGATTACTGTGATTTCGGTGATGGTGATCACGTCGTTGGGTACGTCTTGGCGTCCGGTAGGTACACCTTTGATGGCGTCAACGATATCCATGCCTTCTGTGACTTTTCCGAATACGCAGTATCCCCAGCCTTGCGGGGTTGGTGCGCTGTGGTTGAGAAAATCGTTATCTTGGACGTTGATGAAGAATTGGGCGCCGGCGCTGTGTGGGTCGGAGGTACGGGCCATTGCGATGGTTCCGCGATCGTTTTTGAGTCCGTTGTTGGCCTCGTTGTCGACGGTGTCTGGCGCGTTTTTCTGGCGCATGTTTGCATCAAAGCCACCGCCTTGTATCATGAAGTTGTCAATGACTCGATGGAAGATAGTGTTGCTATAGTGACCGTTTTCTACATATTTCATGAAGTTAGCGACGGTGTTTGGGGCGTTTTCGTCATCGAGTTCGAGTTTGATGTCGCCTTGGGTGGTTTTTAGTAAGAGCATGGTTTTTCCGTATCTTGTTTCATCACGCTAACGTTTGTGATGATGATGGGCTTGACGGGTACGTCGTTATAGTGACCCTTTCTTTTTGTGGCAACGCCTCTAATCTTGTCGACGACTTCCATCCCTTCAACGACTTGCCCAAAGACGCAGTAACCCCAGCCAGATCGTGAGGTGGATTTGAAGTCTAAGTTGAAATTGTCTTTGACGTTGATGAAAAATTGTGCTCCTGCGCTATGCGGGTCGCCGGTGCGAGCCATTGCAATCGTTCCGCGTTTGTTTTTGAGTCCGTTATTGGCTTCGTTTTTTACGGTGCGTTTTGCATTTTTCTTCGCCATATTTTCGGTGAAGCCGCCGCCTTGAATCATGAAGTTTCCTATGACACGATGAAAAATTGTTTCATCGTAGTGCCCCTCTTCGGTGTATTGCAAAAAATTCGCAACCGTTTTTGGTGCTTTCTCAAGATCAAGTTCAATTTTGATGTCACCTTCGGTGGTTTTCATCAAGACCGTGGTTTTTGTTTCCTTTACGGGTTCTGGGATTTTTTCAGCTTCTACCTCGACTTCAAGGGCGGAGCTGGTGGAGGCACCCAAGAGAATGGTTGCCGCGAATAGACGAATTAGTTTGTTTGTATAATTTTTCATGCGCAAAGATTTATTGATGTTTGAGGCAATTGTCGATACAATTCGTTTTGAAATGGAGGAAAAATGAAAAATACGGCGCGCGTTGAAAGAGTAAAAATGGACTCCCTGCCTCGGTCTGGAAATCTAACACAACACAGGTGTAGCATTGATTCTGAATTCCCCAGCTGAGCTGGAGTTTGAGCTTTCTAGGCACCAAGTTGAAGTTTTGCGTAAATGCATAGAACCCAGCGAGATAGTAGCGTTGATGAAGATTGCCAAACGCTCTGACCGCACCAAGTTCAGGCACCAAGTCCTGACCCCGCTTTTAAAAGCGAGGTTGGTAACGATGACGATCCCAGAAAAGCCTCGTAGTAGTAATCAAAAATATGCGTTAACACCGTTTGGAAAAAACTTCCTTCTCGAGCAGACGCATTCAATTTAGAAAAAAAGGAACCCAATTTATGAAAAATGAAGCATCTGCCAGCCTATTGATTTCGTGCCCCGACCAACAGGGGATTGTTTGCGCCGTGACGGATTTTCTGATGCGTCATAACGGAAATGTGATCAATATGGAGCAACATACCGATACCGAGGAGTCCGCGTTTTTTATGCGCGTGGAGTGGGAGTTGGATGCGTTTGCCCTGCCCCGCGACCAAATCAGCGAGAAGTTCCGACTGATTGCCGATCGCCACGAAATGAAATACGAACTCCATTTCTCGGACTATCGCCCGCGTATCGCCATTTTCGTCTCCAAGTTTTCTCACTGCATTTGCGATATGCTCGCTCGCTGGCATTCCGGCGAATGGAACGCCGAAATTCCGCTCATTATCAGTAATCACCCCGATTTGGAACCGTTGGCAAAAATGTACGGAATTGATTTCAAGCTCATCAAAATCACAAAGGAAACCAAGGCGGAGAAGGAAGCAGAGACGCTGAAGGTTCTTCGTGAATACAATATTGACCTGATTGTTCTCGCGCGTTACATGCAGATCTTGTCCGACGACTTCTGCGCAAACTTCCCGAACCGGATCATTAATATTCACCACTCGTTCCTTCCCGCCTTCGTGGGCGCAAAGCCGTATCACTCGGCGCATCAACGCGGCGTGAAAATTGTCGGAGCAACAAGCCACTACGTAACTGCCGATCTCGACGAAGGGCCGATCATCGAGCAGGAAGTGATGCGTGTGACCCATAAAGATTCGGTTGAAAATCTGATTCGCAAGGGTCGCGACCTCGAAAAAGTGGTTCTATCCCGCGCCGTCTGGGCGCATCTTCAAAACAAGGTGCTGGTCTACAAAAACCGCACAGTAATTTTTAATTAATGAAACTCTACAGACAAATCCGCCGCCCGTTTGAAACCATCGGCTTTAAAACTGCGCTGACGATACTTCCTCTGGCGCCTCGGTTCGTGATACTTGGAATGGCGCGGGTCGGCGGGAGCCTTGGCTTTCTTTTGGATCGACGCGGACGCGCCATTGGTTTCGCCAATATCGACGTTGCTTTTAAGGAGACAAAAACAAGCGCCGAAAAAAAACGGATTCTCCGTCAATCCTTCATCACAATGACCCGGACGATGCTCGATGTGATCTGGTTCGGAACCTACTCAAAGAAACGCCTCGAAAAATACGTTCATCTTGACGAGAGCTGGAAGCCGCTCCTCTGCGAAAAAAGACACGTCTGCATCACTGCGCACTTTGGAAACTGGGAAACGGTGGGTCAGATGATGGCGCAACGAGGGTTCCCGCTTCACAGCATCGCCATGCCGGTGAAAAACCCCGTCGTGAACGATCTGCTCATCAAACGGCGCGAAATCACTGGGCAAAAGATCATCCCTCGCGAGGGGGCGTTGCGCAAACTATTGAACGTTCTCCGCAATAACGGAAAAACGGCATTCTTGGTCGATCAAAACACCGAAGAAAAGGAAGGTGGGATTTGGGTGGAATATTTTGGACTTCCCGTCCCCGTCACCCCCGCGCCCGCGGCACTAGCCGCAAAAACAAACAGTGAGATCTTCATTGGCTTCTCTGCTCCGCAATCCAACGGACACTATATAGTTTATGGTGCAAAAACCATTGCGCCTCCATCGGATTCGAGTAAAGAAACGATCCGAAACCTCACCCAGCAAACGCTCGCCGCCATAGAAGAAGAGGTTCGAAAAAATCCGGAGCACTGGCTTTGGATGTACAAACGTTGGAAAACAAAAAAACCAGGCGATACATCATCTGAATACCCAAGCTATGCGGATGCTACCGAAATGGGTTTGGTAAAATAATGAAGAAAAAGAGATCATTTCAAATCGCCAAAAAGCGGCACATTTCATCCTGCCGCTGACACTAGTGCCGCGACCCGCTAGTTTTACCCTGGTTGCGGGCGGTTTGTGATCGACTAATTTTCTGCGATATCTCGCATATAATTCTTGCGCATCATTGTGTATATGCGAATATACGGACGTTAACGTGTGATATATACGAAGGATTTACCCCATGATACATTGCCCAAATAGATTTAGCTGGTCATCGACAAAGGCCGAACAATGACAGAATAAAGCAGGACAAATTCTTGGGAAAAAGAATATTTCTCAGATCATCGGCTTTGCCATGTTTCTTCTTGGTGCCGATCGAAAGGAGGCTTCTTCTCATGTCAATATCCCCTTCAATACATTTCTCTCGTTCCTGACTCGAATGAATCTTGTTGGAATTGATGGATTTAGGGATCGTCGAAAATCTACCCAAGTGTCTCAGGTCGTGGAGAGACCGATTCCCATCGAGATAAAACAGCAGGGGAATGATCTGTCGCTATGTCTGGGTA
>JAOZMR010000216.1 GCA_029934215.1 Pontiellaceae bacterium
AAGATTTCCGATTGCCGAATGGGAGAGGAGATGAATATCGAATATCGAACAAGGAATATCGAATGTCGAAGGGATAGGCATTTTCGATGATCGAGTTCCAAGGGTTGGAAAATCCCCTCCAGGGAGGGGTGCCGCAGGCGGGGTGGGTTCTTTGGAGGATGGGGCATTGCCGATTGAAGATTTCCGATTGCCGAATGGGAGAGGAGATGAATATCGAATATCGAACAAGGAATATCGAATGTCGAAGGGAGAGGCATTTTCGATGACCGAGTTCCAAGGGTTGGAAAATCCCCTCCAATGATTGGAAACCTCTCTTTCGTCGTTTACTCATCAAACAGTCGGTGAACAGCATACAAAGGCAGATAATGCAACGTTGCTTCCTTCCGGAAATTCAACAAGCTGAAACGATACGACATTGATGGTGCATAACTGTATCGATAGGATCGCAGACTCTTGCTTTTTGGATTTGCTCCTGCTTTCACCTCGATAGGGATCACCCCTTTACGCTCAATGAGGAAATCAATCTCTGCCATATTGTTTTCCCGTTTCCAATAGGTCAGCGGATTCCGCTGTAATTGCGCAAGATGTTGCGCGATATAGTTTTCAACGAGTGCTCCAGAAAAGGATGTAAACAACTCGTCACCTTGAACCATCATAAATGGCTCGATGCCAACCATGGCGCTGAGTAAACCCGTATCAAAAACATACACTTTAAAAATGGATAAGTCCCGTTGCGCATTTAGCGGTGAGATTGGGTGATGAGCACAAGAACAGCGCAAAATGAGCCCAGCAGCATCCAACCACTGAAGAGCATCTTCGTATGTTCGGGCGCGGGCGCCTGGACGCACTGTCGAAAAAACAAATTTATGGTTCTCCCGTGCCAAATGTGACGGGATGGATTTCCAAAGCAGAGAAATCTTTGCGGCATCCAATCGCCCCGAATGCTTCACAAAATCGAGTTCATACCCATCAAGAATCGACTGTTGTAACGCACGAATCTCCGACGGAACGGCACCTGCGGCATGCGCAGCAACCACCTCGGGCATACCTCCTGTGTAATAATAAGTGCGAAGCTGGTCAATCAGGTGCGAATGAAATGTGACGGGAAGTTCTTCATACAGAGGATGGTCATCAAGCATATCAGCATAACGACCCTCCCCAGATGCACGAAGAAACTCCACAAACGACAGCGGCTTCACATCCACAAAATGCACCTTTCCAACTGGGAACGATGCGGAATCAGGCAGATGTATACCAAGCAGGGAGCCTGCAGCAGCCACATGAAACTGCGGTGTATCTTTAGCAAAATATTTAAGAGAATTCAACGCACGGTCGCATTGTTGAACTTCGTCAAAAACAATCAGGCTCGTTTCAGGGTGGATCGCCTTATTTGAATATAGTTCGAGCCGTCGAACTAGTTCTGAAGGAGAAAGCCGACCGTCAAAAAGCCCAGACAGCGCGGCATCCTCTTCAAAATTGAAATAGTGCAACACCTCGTACTCCGAGCTGGCAAATGCCTTCAACAGCCACGTCTTTCCAACCTGTCGCGCTCCGCGCAACAGAAGTGGTTTCCGAACGGGCAATCCCTTCCATTTTAACAGCATTTCATACGCTTTTCTTTTCATTCAGCCAATTTAACCCATGAATCTTTGGTCTGCAAGCCACTTTTACCCATGAATTTCGTGCTTCCTGTACACCTGCCCTCATACAAAATACCGTTTTTCAGAAAAAACCTAAACAAACCTCTTGAGTTATTTTTAGGCTGGTCTAAATTACTTCGCTCAAACAAAAAAAGGACCTATTCATGAAATGGACAGAAGAAGCGGAGCGGATGATGGGGAAGGCCCCGGGGTTTGTACGTAGGATGATCCGTAAAAAGGCGGAGACCGAGGCGAAGGCTCAAAAGCTCGACATCATCGATGCGGCGTTTCTGAATGCGTTGCATGAAAAAGGGAAAAGTAAGGATCACGCCGCTCGCGGCTTTCCGGTACCGAAGGAGACGAACGATCCGCTCCACGATGCGTTCGATAAAAAGTTCGGAATTCACGTCGGTATGTTCGATGGCGAGGAGCTTTCCGGCGATCCAGCGGATCACTTTTTCCAAGCATTGGAAAAGCCCGCAGAGCGTGCCGGGGCCTCCGAACCTGCAATGGCGTATATTCATATTCCGTTTTGTTGCACTCGCTGTTTATTCTGCGGGTTCTATTCAGAAGCGACCGAGCCCGAGGCGATTCTTTCGTACACCGATGCCCTCGCCCTGGAAATTCGCCAGACCGCCGACGCCGTTCGCTCAACGGGTCGTAAACTCCATGCGGTTTACTTCGGCGGAGGAACCCCGACCGACTTAAGTGCCGATGAGTTGTCGCTTTTGGTGAAAACGGTGCGCAGAGAACTTCCGTTGAGCGACGATTGTGAGATCACGATCGAGGGCCGGCTCTACAATTTCGACGATACAAAGGTCGAAGCGGTTCTCGCAGCTGGAGCGAATCGCTTCTCGTTTGGTGTGCAAAGTTTCGATACAGAAATCCGTCAAAAAATGGGCCGCAAACTGTCGCGCGAAGAGGTGATCGACCGCCTCAATCGGATTGCCGAGCTTGCCGAGCCTTATCGCGCGGCGGTGGTGATCGATCTCATTTACGGATTACCCGGTCAGACCGAAACGGAGTGGATCGACAGTATCGATTGCGCCGCGAACGAAACCAAAATACATGGACTCGATCTCTACCAAATTAATCTGATTCCAAGCACACCGCTGTTTCAGCAAAAAGACACTCTTCCGCCAATGGCGGATTTGCGCGAGCAAGGCACGCTTTTTTCCAAAGGTCGGAAACGGATGATAGAGCATGGGTTTGATCGTCTTTCGATTGCGCATTGGGGACGCGACGACCGCGAGCGCAATCGCTACAATCTTTGGAACAAACGCGGGATCGACTGCCTTGCGCTCGGCGCCGGAGCTGGAGGACGCTGGGGCAACGTCCGTTTCTTTCAACAAAGCGACGTAAAACTCTACAAGCAAATCGTTTCCAAAGGCCGGAAACCCATCGCCTCCGCTACGGAAATACCAACCTTTGGAAAAAGCACCGCAACCATGATCGGTCAGCTCGAACAGCAACAGCTCGACATCCAAACCTTGGAAAACCCAGAGGCATACCGCCCGATGCTTGAGCAGTGGGAAAAAGCGGGACTCATCGAAATTGGCGAACCCTGCTGTTTAACCGAAGCAGGAGAATTCTGGGTAGTCAACCTCCAGCAACTCATCAGCGAAAAAACACAAAACCCATCTCAAACAACCAATAACAAATAACAAATATCCAATAATAAATAACAAAAATCATGAGAAAAATGACGGACGAGGAAATTCAGAAACTGCTTACAGATGTGACATGGGGGACGCTGTGCGGCGTGAAGCCGAATGGCGAGCCATACGCCGTCGAATTCACCTGTTTTGAGGACGGCGATGATCTATGCGGATTGATCAATCCAAAGGGCGAAATGTCGTCATGCATTCGGCATCAGCCGCGGGTTTGTTTGAAAGTATGCGAATCGAGCCGCATCAGCACAGGCTTCCGAGCCGCATCATTTTTTGGAACAGCTGCGTATGTGGAGCCGACAGACGCAAGCGATATGCTCCGAACCTGGGAGGTGCTTGAAACGCGCATGAAAGCACCCGGGCTCTTTGACGTCGCAAAAGAGAAATACTCCAAACCTGGGAACTTTCTTCCCGTTCTACGAATCAAAGTAGATCGCCGAAGCGGGGTTACGTCGTGGGCACTGCCGATTGCCGACTAATGAATGCCGATTTTGTTATGAAAGAACGAATCAAAGAACTACTTCGCTGGCAGACCAATGAGCTAATCCTCATCGGGACATTTGCCGCATTGATCAAAATTGTGACGCTGATAATTTCTCTGCTCGGCGGCGGAATGAATCCTGTGACGATGGTGCTGAAGAACGTACTTTGCACCTCCATGCTGGTGGTGCTTTTCCACAAAGTGCCGCGAACGGGCGTCCTCACGCTCTATGTGCTTCAGCAAGCAATCATCATGATGGTGCTGATGGGCAAAGGAATGATGTTTCTACCGTTCTCCGTGTTGACCGCAATTCTCGCCGATACGCTGGGCCTATTTGCTGGCGGCTACGGAAAAACGCGCGGAATTTTGATCGGTATTGCATTCTACGATTTTTTCTCGCGGGTTTTCGCGATGGGGTTCGCTTGGTTTTTCATGCGGGAAAATCTTGCACTTTTTTACATGGCACTTGGCGTGGTGAGCATCGGCTACTTGGGTTGTTTGATCGGTCTGGGCACGGGCGTAAAATTTGTAAAAGAATTCCGTCATGCCGGCATCATCCGGCACATTTCACGCCGCCCCTGACATGGGGTGTGAAGACCTGGAAAAACCAAGTTGCAAAAAATTGATAGTTTCGTACACGGGTACCTTTTTACATTTTTGAATGAAGATTGCCGATTTCCGATTGGGAGAGGCATTTCCGAATGGAGATTGCCGATTGGGAGAGGAGATGAATATCGAAGGGAGAGGCATTGCCGAATGGAGATTTCCGATTGCCGATTGGGATAGGAGATGAATATCGAAGGGAGAGGCATTTCCGATTACCGAGTTCCAAGGGTTGTAAAATCCCCTCCAGGGAGGGGTGCTAATGGGGGGTAGGTTAAGCGCTTTTTATGCTGATTTCCTGTGGAAATTCGATTTTCTCTCTAAAACCCTGCAAATATATCAATAAAACATTTGTGTTTTTTGCAGTTGATGGTAGGCATATTCGCATATGTAAAAATCAGGAGCAATGCATGAAAAATGACATTAAAGAATTAAAGATACGCCACGACGAGCTACTCAATAGGATCGAAAAAGCACCTTTCTGGGTATATGGCTCGGTAATTGAAACAACCCTGAATCCGTTGGATAATTTTTAACACAGCTGTTTCGAGCGAAAACCTAAATT
>JAOZMR010000027.1 GCA_029934215.1 Pontiellaceae bacterium
GGTTGTCATATATTTCCTTTTGCTTTTAGAGCGTTACAGGGAATGACAATCAGGTATTTTTTTCAACTCAAATAGGGGAGCGAAAAGCCTCTAAAAAACGCACATTCGTGAAGAGCCCAAAATACTGCTGATAACGCGCAATCTTCTTAACCCCGCCGTCAAAAACCGTGAACTTAAACGCCAGTTCCAGCAACCGCTCCGGGCGGCAGAGAGAAAACAGCGCCCGATCCTGCTCCGTCACCAACCGCTCGCCCTCCTCCTCCAGCGAATCAAAAAATGCCCGCGCCACCGAAAAAGCACCCGAAAAAAGTTTCTCCTTCTCCCCATCTCCCAGCGATGTATTCACCGCCGAAGAAATTTCCGATTTACGATTTACGATTTTCGATTGGTTCGCCTGCAATCTTGATTCATTCGGCAATCGGCAATCATCAATCGGCAATGCCAACTCTTCTTTCCAAACGCCCCAAAACTTCTTCCCCGTTCCGACCGTCGCGTACTGCGCCGCGTTCTTATTAACCCCCATCACCAGCTGAACCGTCGTGAAAAGCTTCGGGATGTACGCATCGCTCTGATTGCGGATCGACTGCGAAATCGCCTGATCCACCTCAATATTCGGCGCCTTGCACTCAATCACCGCCAGAGGAATCCCGTTAACAAACAACACAACATCCGGACGCGCCGTCTCCGTGCTGCGCGTGCGCTCCACACTAAACTCCGCCGTCACATGAAACACATTGTTGGAAGGCTTTTTCCAATCGATGTAGCGCAGCGGAAAACTCTTCGAATTCCCGTCAATCGACTGCTCAAAGCCCTCGCCCAGCGTAATCAAATCGTAGACCGCCTCATTCGTCTTTTGCAGGCCATCGAACTTGATGCTCTTCAGCTTTTGAATTGCCGACTGAATATTCTCCTCGCTGAACAGATAGCTCTCGCCCTTGAAATGGATGCGATTCATCCGCTTCAGCTGCTCGCGCAGAATATTTTCCAACAGCACATTGCTGGTCTTACCCAGCCGCTCCCTCAACGTCTCGGCGGGCGACAAATAGGTATAGCCCAAATTCATCAGCACCTGCAGCGCCGGAATCTGCGATAACTGTTTTTCATTCAATCTAAACGGACTCATTGATAACCTCCCAGTGACCACCCTTATCTGCACCCACTCTGCGAAGAGCACCGCGATCCTGTAAATTTCGAAGATTGCGTTCAACGGATCGAGTGGTCACGCCTGTTTTCTTAGCGAGTTCGGCAATGGTTACTTGACTGTTTTCTCGAGCCAGTCGAAGGATTTTCTCCGACGTTTTCTCCGACGTTTTCTCCGACATTTTCTCCGACGTTTTCTCCGACGCTTTCCCGACGCTTTCCCGACGCTTTCCCGACGTCTTTCCCGACGTTTTTCTGACGCTTACCCGACGCTTACCCGACGTATTACCCAACCGATTACCCAACCCATTACCCAACCCATCCGAAACTCTCTGCAACTCAATCATACCGCGAATGAACGCAAATTGACGCGAATCGGGATAGGAGAGTTTTGGCGAAATCTGCGACATATATTTCTCATTCAATCTAAACGGACTCATTGACAACCTCCCAGTGACCTTTTTTTCTTCCGCCTACACGGCGGAGATATCCATCGGTTTGCAAATTTTGAATATTTCTCTGAATCGAGCGTTCCGTTACACCAACTCGAACTGCCATTTCAGGTATCGTGATGAATGGCGTTTCTCGGCATACGTCCAAAATCTTTCCCGACGTTTTCCTCAACGCCTTTCCCGACGCTTCCTCAACGCTTTCTCGACATTTCCCCGACGTCATTTCCGACGTCTTTCCGAAATTGTTCCGAAATTGCTCCGAAATCGTTCCGAATTCTTCCGACGCTTTCCCGACGTTTTCTTGATGCTTTCCCGACGTATTACCCAACCCATTACCCAACCCATCCGAAACTCTCTGCAACTCAATCAACATACCGAAAGAACGTTCAATGAATGCGGGATCAGGCAGTCCGGCGTTTTGACAGGCTTCCGATATTTTCTCCACGCCGCGCCCCCAGGAATCGATGTAGCCCGCCTTGTAGCAGGTCTCAGCAATGAGCGGATTGCGCGGAAAGGACTCGTGGCTTTGAAACAGCTTTTCAACCGTCAGCTCCTCTGGCAAGGCACCCGCGTTCCACAACGTCAGGCGATTATCATAAACCCTCATCTGCGTCATACTGCCCAAATAGTTTCGATGCACCAACGCATTGAGAATCATCTCGCGCAACGCCGCCACCGGATATTCCAATTCCTCAATGCGCTGGATGCCTTCAAAACGAATAGGCTTAATCAGAAACTTTTTCTCCAACTGCTCCATTACGTCCCGGAGAATATGGAAGAGGTTGCCTTCGCACACCTCCTGGAAGCGAAGGTCAACTCCGGCGTCCCCGCTAAACCGTCCGATTTTCACAAACAGGTTGGGGTAAAACTCGCCGGGATCTTTACCAAACAAAACCAACGCCGCATGGGTCAACCCATCACGGGTGAGCAGGCGCAACTTTTTCAAAACCTCCTGGGTCGATAACGCGCTCAAATCCGGCAAGCGTCCCGCGACAGCCGCATCTTTTCGGAACAGATCAATGGCGGCATCGTCGATATCATCCAACGTCGCATTCTCCTCAATCACCCGATCCCAAGTAACGCCCGTCTTTTTCAAAAGAAAATCGGTCAGCGCGTGACCTTTTAGCTCCTGCTTCACACTACCCGAACGCCAGTAATACGAACCGCGCAAAGAGATCGGCACAGAAGAAGGCGCAACGATAATTTCCAAACAAGCCAGCCCATCCTCCTCCAGCAAGTTGATGTGCGGCATCAGACCCAGCTGATCGCGAATCTTATTGGGCAGATCCTCCAGCAGCTTCTTGGCATTCTTTAACCCGACAAACTTGCCCGCATCATCCTTACCGATAAAAATGCGTCCACCCTGCGCATTAGCAAACCCGCAGATCCACTTCAGATATTCATCCTGCCAATCCAGCTTCCATTCTATATTTTGGGACTCTTTATTCATAAACACCTCAATGGATTAACCGCAAAAATTCACAAAAACTAAAACAACTCATAAAACGACTCCTGCCCAATGTGCGGACCAAGATCTTCAACCAGATCGCATACACGACCCTCCCTCAAAAACATCCACTCCTCGCCAGGCCCAATATAGCACATCCGAAACCCCGCGAACCGTCGGCTATCTTTATCGATCAACTCAAACTTCAATACAGGTTCAAACGTGAGCTGATTCGCCATCAGCATTAGATTTTGACGTGCGTTTCCGGGCAAACAGCCCGCCAACTTCTTCGTTCTTGATACGTCCTTCATATACACAATCAGCGCATTCTTTTTCTTCTCCACAAAAAGATGGATATTCGGCTCCATCATAGAAGGAAGAATACTCTCCGCATACTCGACCTCATCTTGAGTAATATTCGACTTCCTCTTTTTCCGGCACGACACCTGCCCGTTCGGGTTTTCCGCAATCTCATGCGTTTCAGGAATCGCGGACAAATCATCCGCCGACCCCTTTTGAGAACAGACAATCCGCACGCCCCGCTTCCCGGACACCTCACGAAAATAGAAGAGATCTCCCTTTTGATTCGTATACGTCAGTTTTTTACTCATTTAAATGCTCCTTTGGATTGTTCGATAAAATAGTTAACCGCGAATGAACGCGAATGGGGCGCGAATGGATAGGGGAGAGTTTTTGACGCAAAAAGGCGCAAAAATCGCAAAAGGGAATTTGTTGCAGACAGGGACTCCGCCCCCTTCGATTTCCAATGGTTGGACAAAATCATTTTGATGTTTCCTTTTTTTGTTTTGAGCGCGCTGTCGGCTTACGCGCATACTTCTCAACAGAAGCAGCAACTGCGATTTGATCAATAACCGCTTTAACAACCTGATCTAACTCTGCCCCTTCCGAATAATTCGCAGGCACCACATAGGAAACCCGGTCTTCCTTAAGTAGATTTTCAACATCAGATTTTTTACGGCTTTTAGGAGCATAAACTCCGATGGAAGTACCACCTTTCTCCTTAATCAACTTCATGGCGGGAACGTCCGTTAAACCATCACCGATGTAAATCATTCGCTTAAACGGAACGGGGCGTTTTTCGTTCGGCACAAAGGTGTTAATTTTAGAATTATCCCATGCGTTATTGATCCCTTTGTTGATACGGAAAATGAACTGAGTTTTGGTGGTGTAATTAAGAGAAATAGCAGGCCATTCAGGAACATCATTTTGATCGTATTTAAAACTGGAAGCATAAATTGTTTTAAAATGTTTTTTAATTGATGTTCCCTCGATCATAGCCTTGGTTCCTGAAGAAATAATGTAGTGTTCGAGCTTGATTTGTTTTTGACGAGCATAGGCGTTGATTCGATCAAAAAACTCCTCAACTCCATCAAAATAAACAGCATTTTTCCCATGCGCCTTCAGACTTTTTCTATCGAACTTAATCCGACCGTGATTTTTTGCTTTGCTAATGAGCAAGAACATATAAGCCAGAATCTCATCCATCTCATTTTCTTTCGATAGTTCGTGGACTTCAGCCCAAAAATCAGACTTTTTCATTCCAAGATCTGGAATAAATGAGTTTTCCTGAATGTTTCCTTTCGCCAAGGTGCCATCAAAATCATACGCAATTGCTACTGTGACATGTTTTTTTCCCATCGTTACTTTCTCCTTTTAATCCCTCACCCGCCACTCGCCCGTTAGCAGTTTTTGCATAAGTCCGCGCTTTTGCCGCTTCTGCTTCTCCGCCAGCTTTTTGAGCAGATCGATTTCCCGCTGCGCCAGATTCACCCGCACCTGCAACGCCGGAATCTACAACAGATAGTTTTCGCTAAATCTAATGAACTCATAAACACCTCTCTCAATTAACTTCCTCGAACTTTTAGGATGTCGGCAAACCCAGCTTGTCAAAAAACGCCCTATTTCTCTGCTTTGCAGCGTTAACTAAGCGATCAAAGGAGATAACTTCCACATAGGATTTAAATCCGTCTTTATATCCAAAATACCCCAACCCATCACTCGTCTGGGTTAAGTCATGCATTTTGCACCTACGAAGCATGCTCGACGTTAGATCGCAAAGGATATAGCAGTATCCGGGAATGGTTTCGGCGTTTGGAATAGGTCTGCCTTTTGCTGTCTGGACGCGTCCCTTCCGAACCCGATCCAAATACCCAAGAGCTTGCTCAATGGGATCTTTTTCTTCGCCTTCAGCAGCATCATTCCGAAGGGGTCTTTTAATTTCAACCACCTCAATGGCGGCCAACGGCGGTTGCTGTTCTTCTGCAATCAAAATTGGGTTGTCAAAAAGGTTTAAAGTTAAGAGATCCGGCTCTTTTGTTTCCTCATTTCCGGTAATGGGCATAGATCGCAACGTTTTGTCTGACGCTAAGTAATCGTGAAAAGCAAGGCGCTCATCGATCAACCAAAGGTTGCAACTTTCTGGCAAAACATCATCCGAATCATTGCCCATTGGCATAATGAGGTTGTGAATTAAATCCTCGCGGACATATGAACCATCGGGTTGCTTCTCAATGGCTTTTGTGAGCAGGTCTAAAACGACTTTTCTATGCGACACATAGTTTGCTAAATCAGACTTTTTAATATCTTCTGCTGTTTTGAGATACTCCAGTAACTTTTTTTTATAAGTTTCTAAATCATCAGAAATGACGGGGTTCATTATTTCATGACCTTCGGTCAAAAGCTTTGCCTCAATTTTTGACAAATGTTTGTGTAGCGTCAGATCCAACTGTTTATCTGAAATGTTGGGGTCAACTAAAAGATCAGCACCAGGAATCCTTGAAAGAATAGGGCGATACCGCGGGGCTTTATGAGAAACAAACTTCTCTACGCGCTCCAGCCCACGCTGCTTGTTTTCTGTTAAATAATCGGATAAATGCGTCGAGGCTCTTTCGATAACAGCGTCCCTAATATCTTTTAGAGACATCTCAGAGTCCGCAAATAAAACTCCCTCTTCTTCTGTGATATCGAAGCCTGTTCGTTCGGATCTGACATTTTCATCAAGGAACTCTGAGCAGACGTAACAGACATAAACGAACTCGCCCGTATCGTCTTTTATTTTTCCGTAAAGCCCCGGAATTTTCCCTGTAATCGCTTCTTCTTTTACTAGTCGGTTCGCGGCGCAAAACGCGATGAGATGAGATTGTGCGGAGTGCATTCGGAGTTTCACATGTGTGATGTTGAAGGATTGCCCTTTTAGGTCGAAATCATCCGACTCGGCAGACGTGTGCATATGCTCATCATAAATGTCATCTAAACTGATTTCCTCCCCATTATCAAAGATTGTAATTGTCGATGCTCCGCCCACTCGAACGAAATACCAGAGGCAGTGCTCAAACATATTACTTCCAATGGTTTCCGCAGTTTTTGATGCGGCATCACGATATTTCTCAACAAAACCATCAAGATGTATGCATGTTTTTTTCGGGGATTCTTGATCAACATCTTCCTTATCTACAAGGCTGACTCCTCGGGTTGAACTGAATGAAAACTTACGAGATTTAAGGTTTTCTTCGTCATTATAGACACTTGAAATCGAAACACGTTTGAATGCCTTTAGCCACAACAAGCGACCTACTCCTCGGCATCCCTTGTCGGCCTTATGATCACTATCCAAGGTTTGGAACGATTGCAGATTATCATCATTGAACCCAATGCCGTTGTCGGTCACTTTAAAGCCGACGATATTTTCAAGAGCCTCCCGCCCCGGGCTCTTTTTTTCATCCAATCCTAACTGCCCTTGAGATCTTCTAATTATTTCAACTGTGATCTTTCCATCATCTGGGCTTAACCCAGCCTCTTCAACGGAATGGATAGAGTTAACCACAGCCTCAAACAGAGGCAACAGCCCATGGCTTTTTGGCAGGCTTGTGTTGCGTAACCGTCCTTTTAAATTCGTATCCATACTCATTAGTTTGTCTCCTTTTGTTTTCCCAAAATATCTTCCGCTATGGCCTTTGCGATGTTGTCATAGTCGGGGTAAATGGTGGCGCGATCTATTCCGAGTATCTCCAACTTTTCCCTCAACTCCGCCTTTATACATTTACTAATGACAATCTTTTCCTTCAAAAATAAAGACGCCTGCAAGAGGTCTTCCATTGCACAATAGTCCATATGTAAAGTGAACTCTGCCTTTTGCGATTTCATACGCAAATTGGTGTTCGGAGCATGAATTGCGATTACTTTTTGCTCTTCATTTTGCTCAAAATACTCTCTCTCACACTCCGCAGGAAACGGTTGTTTATAATAGCGATTCAGCTGACTCGGGTCTAAAACCCAAATGCATGCATCATCGGTTTCTTGATCATCTTTTTCCAACGCAAAATATAGAGCTATTAGAGGGGATCTTGTCCAATCCAGCAAGCGAGTGGGTAGTCCGTGGTGTTGCATCTGAAAATAACTGGCCGCTCGTTCCATTGGATACGAGGCGGAGTCCAGAAATGCTGTCTGATTTTCAAACTCCATCCTTAATTTTTTCTCCAACGAAATTTCTGGACTTCCCTCTCTCGCAATGGATGACTTTAGCTTCCAGTCAGACTCACGCCGATGCCCTCTGTACCAGTATTTCCCTTTAAGTGCCGCGAGTTTTAGAATCAACTTATCGGCATCCGTATAACACTCAGTTGGAATGCAATCGCTCGTCTCATGCTCGCGATTCAATGCTGCCGAAACTTCATAGTCAGTAACATACCACTCAGATTCATCATCAGGACGCACGACCAATCCTGTTACTTTTACGTCAATTTGGTCATGAGAACTGTAGGGGACATCCTCTCTTTGAGGTTCTGTGTGCGGCATGTATACGGCAGCGACAAACGAATAACTATCAGAACCCTCCGGCTTCAGAGAAATGTCGTCACAGCACTGTTCTGCGAAGATAGAGTTTGTATCGGCAATGCATGAAGCAACCTCTTCTTCTCCATCGAAACATTGGCTGGTTAGCCATTCGAAGACTGCGGAATAAACCTCAGCTTCCGGGTCGTAGTGCGGATAAAGTGAATCGCTCATGCCAACTCCTCCACGTTCACTCGCCACTCGCCCGTCAGCAGTTTTTGCATAAGGCCGCGCTTTTGCTGCTTCTGCTTTTCCGCCAGCTTTTTGAGCAGTTCGATTTCCCGCTGCGCCAGGTTCAATGTCTCTGCGATTTCTTTTTGTTCGGACAAATCAGGAATCGGGAACGGTATGCTTCCAAGGGCTGGAAAACTGACGGTTTCTCGAACACTCCCTTGTGCACTTTTCTTGATTCGTTGCTTTGCCTCATGAGAGGAAAGCCAGTGGAGAAAAAAGTCGGAGTTCACCTCTGATTCATCAATGCTAAAAACAGCATACATCGGACTCAATACGCCTTCATTCCAACCATCAAGTCGAGCAATAGAACCAACATTAATTCGTGATGGGTTGTATGCGAACTGGCCGCGAGAAACGATCTTGTAATTGCTCAAGTTACTACTGGCCACACTTCGTGCAAATTGATTTTCGGGAAGAACAAATCCGCTATGATTAGTTACGCTCAACACACGGGCGATTTTCTGACCCTTATTCCGAACAGACACTTCTGTTGTAAAATCCCGAACGTTGCCTCTATCAAAATTGGGATTGCAGACCAGATTGCTAACTAACCATTTGAACCGTTTTTCTTTGGCTTTGATGAGGCGTTCGGTTGTTGAAATCGCCCGATCCCACTCAGACAACACCCCCGCTATCGCCTTCTGTTCTGAAAGCGGGGGGAGCTCAAGCGGGAATCGATTGATCGTTTTTAGGCTTAGACCAGATTTTGCACCGGAATCATTGAGTCGATTTAACAGGTTTCTTTGAGGCTGATTGGCCAAATCGTAGGCGAGATACTTTGGATGCACGGAGAGATCTTCAACCCGAATCAGCGCCACATGCTGATTAACATATGCTTCGCCCAAATCTGTTTCAACAAACCCTATCTTTCCCAACTCTGCCGTAATAGAAACCAAAATATCGCCAACCTGAACTCGGGTTCTCTTCCCTTCGGATGACCCTTTTGGAAGTTGGACATACTTGTTGTTATGAAGAAGTAACCCAATGCCGTTTTTAGGCAAATTTGTCATTCGGAGAAACAAGGCTCCTTCATCCGAATAAAAAGAGGCCCACCCACGAGAGCCGCTTGTAATATTTGGAGCAACCTCCCCCAGCGTGGTTTTTTTGAATCCCAATCTTTTTTCGTTTTTTTGCATCATTAAACCTGCTTCATTTTAAACTGAGTTTCCATCCGGCTTCGGCGCGACAAGAGGGTTGGAAGTTTTGCGCGTTCTGCGCTTTTTTGCGGCCAATCTGTTTCCAATGCTTGGAAGAAAAGTTTCCAATGTCTGGAAAGGCAGGCGGGACGCCTGCGGTACGATTTCCAAAGGTTGGAATTTTGCGTTCTGCGCTTTTTTGCGGCCAATTTGTTTCCAAAGGTTGGAAGAAATCGTTCCAAGGGTTGGAACTTTGCGTTCTCTGCGATCTTTCGTGGCAAATATTTTTCCAATGTCTGGAACTTTTTCGTGGTTCGAAATCTTCCAATGGTTGGAATGGTCGACGAGCACCCTGCCTCGGGCCAGCGGCAGAGATGCCGCTTCCACTCTGTTTTTCCAACGCGTAGAAGTTGCTCGGGGTTCCTCGGCTGTTTCCTCTAGCGCAGCGGGTGGTAAAAAAATCCTCATTCCCCACCCCCCAGAAGCTGCCGACCTTTTTCGGTGAGGCGGTATTTCTGCAACCTACTGCGCGGCTTATTTTGGATTGTATATTCAATCCAGTCTTCAGCCATTGCTGGCTGAATGTAGATTTCACGCATTCGGCGACGATCTTTCAATTTGAACGCACGAAGAATCTCCGCATTGCTCAATGCCCCAGCCTGATGAATCAGTTGCAACAATTTGAAAACACGTTTCCCAACTGGTGGCGTGACTGGCGGCTCAACTGGTGGCTCGACTGGTGGCGTGACTGGTGACTCGACTGGTGGCGCACCTTGAAACTGCCGACCTTTGTCCGTGAGGCGGTATTTTTGCAGTCGGCTACTTGGCTTATCCGGGATGGTGTATTCGATCCAGTCTTCAGCCATTGCTGGCTGAATGTAGATTTCACGCATTCGGCGACGATCTTTCAATTTGAACGCACGAAGAATCTCAGCATTGCTCAATGCCCCAGCCTGTTGGATCAGTTGCAACAATTTGAAAATACGTTTCTCAACTGGTGGCGTGACTGGTGGCTCAACTGGCGGCATGACTGGTGGCGTGACCAGTGGCTCGACTGGTGGCGCAACTGGTGGTTCGACTGGTGACTCGACTGGTGGCGCACCTTGAAACTGCCGACCTTTGTCAGTGAGGCGGTATTTTTGCAGTCGGCTACTTGGCTTATCCGGGATGGTGTATTCGATCAGTTCGTATTCTCTCAAAACCGGAAGAGCTTTTCGCAGGTTGCCGCTTAATGTCTTGTGCCCAAGTGCCACAGCAATCCGCCCGGAGGAAAGCGGAGCTTTCATGCAAGCCTCAAGAATGTCCAAAACGACTTGTGTCTTAACTTGTGCTCCAACTTGTGCCTCGACTTGTGCCTTAACTTGTGCTCCGACTTGGGCCCCTTGGACCTCAACTTGGGCCTCTTGGGCCTCGACTTTGGCCCCGACTTGGTCTCGACTTAGTCCCGACTTGGTCCCTGCTTCGCCTGTTACTTCACTCGTTACTTCATCTGTCAGCGGAATGGTCAGCTCGAACCCGTGCCGGGTTTCGTTGAAGATCGGCGTTGCGCCGTTGGCGTAGAACGGCAGGTATTTGTTGATGTTGGTGACGCCAGAGCCAAGCTGGTCGAAGCGACCAAGCTGGATCATGAATTTACAAAGCGTCGGGTTTTTGGAGAACGGACGTAGATTCTTCGGAGTAATTTCTCCGAAGTGATGCAGCGTGCAGGGATTGTCGAGAACGACTTTGTCGCGATAGATCATCAGTCGAGCCGGAGCACCGCCGGTATATTCACGATGCGAGATAATGTTGGAAATGGCTTCCCTGAAGATTTTATCGCGCAGGCTGACGCGGTTTGCTTTTTCGTCCTGATAAAACGGATCATTCAGGTGCTTTTCGACAAACTCCATCATCTGGTCATAGGCATCCATCAGATTGGTATAGATCATCACCCGGTCGTCATAGCGATCCACATTGTCGCGGCGGAGCAGGCAGTCAAATTTATAGGCCGGCGCGGCCTGCTGGATGGCGAGGTCGGTGCCGAACATCAGCACGGCCGCCAGCGTAAGACATTCTTTTCCTGTTTCTTGATCCTCCGCATAAAACCCGCCAATCCGAAGCATCTCCTCATTATCGAGGTCGGCCCACGGATGTTTGGAGTTGTAGGAACGCATCAGACGGCGCGCACGGTCGAACAGCTCAGGACGCAACTGCTCCTTGGTGACAAACGGAAGGGTTCGCTGCTCGGTAAAGAGGCTCAATTTGCGGTTAATCAGGCCAGCAAGTTGATGCGTTCCATGTACGCGGTAGTCGCCATCTTCGCTTCGCAGAAAAATATTCCCGCCGGTTTTGTGCATTTGAGAGCTAAGCGGAACTTGCACGGCAATGATGGTTTTGCCCTCCAGTTCAAACTGGTGAGGAAACAGCAGATATGGGAGATCGAGCTTTTGAGGGTTGTTCGACAGATTCGCCAAATCAATTTTCATCTGAGCGGCGGCATCGGGATCGACACCAGTCACAGTTCCATCATCGGCAACGCCCAGCAGAATGGTTCCGCCATCGGTATTAAGAAAGGCGCAAACCGTTTCAAATAGATTGCGCGGCAACTGACTGCCCGCCTCTTTAAACTCGCGGTGCAGCCCTTCCCCCTCCGCAATATCTTCTTGGATTTGTTTCAAATTCATAATTTCTCCAATCACCGATTGTCGCTACTCTTCAGCCCCACTCTGGAGCTTTTTCTGGTTTTCACGTTCTAATTTTTTCACACTGGTGTCTGGTGTGGGTAAATCTTCAGGCATGGTGCCTCCCAGCTCCTCGATCGTTTTTCGTACCTTTTTTCCAACTTCAAAATGCGTTTGATTGGCATTTGTTTTTCCTTGGACTTCATCGCGCCGCAGTTTTTCCTCTGCCTGCGTGGCGCGAAACAAATTGGCAGCTAGCTCGGTGCTACCCATGTGGTCTAGAATCTTGTGACTTTTCTTGAGCCCTTTGTGCGCGTGAATCCCCTTGGCATCCAGTCCGCCGTAAAGCCCCTTGTAGCCGTGGTTCTGAAAAACAGCAAAGTCTATCCCGCTTTCCACCCCAGCACACTGCGCCGCCTCTGCAAGTTGCGCATTGTGCTCTTTCAGCTCATTACGCAAAAACAGTCGTTTTTCATCCTCCTTGAGTTGCTGAAAGGCTTGATCCTCGACCAGCTCTTGTCGCCGAGTTTGGATGGCAAAATAGGTCTGCCCGTTGGCAATGACCGGTTTGCTTGGATCGCCGTTTTGGACAATCAGATAACAGGCGTAGCGGGAAAACGCGTATGATGGCATTTTCCGTTCTGCTCCCGACCCGATTGAAACCATCTCGTGCATCTCCACGAAATGGTCTGAAATCTGTTGTCCACTATTCTCACAAGCTTCTTTTGCCTTTTCTATAACTGGCTGAAAGTTTCGATACTCTGCATATTCTAAAACTTTCCCCAACTGCCGCGCCCACCAAAACTCTTGATCAAGCTGGTTACCCTGCCTTATTTGCTCAAATGTCTGGTGGTGCTTTTTTTCTATTTCGTTTTTTGCCATAACAACATCTCCTTTTGCGTTCTCTGCGCTCTTTCGCGGCTAAATACTCCCTGCGGTTAACCTCTCTGTATCGCCCGCAGCTTTTCAGCCATCTGCCCCCGCACATCGACCAGCTCTGTTTCGAGGTCGTCGATCTCTTTTTGCACGGCATCAATATCGATTTCGGCCTCTTCCTCAAACGTATCGACGTAGCGCGGAATGTTGAGGTTGAAGTCGTTTTCTTTGATCTCTTCAAACGGAGCGGAATAGGAATATTTTTCTTCCACCTTGCGCTCGCGATAGGTGGTGAGGATTTTTTCGATATGCCCCTCGCTCAGCGCATTCTGGTTTTTGCCGGGGACAAAGTCGCGGCTGGCATCAATAAAGAGCACCTCTTTGCGGGGTTCATTTTTACCGTTCTTTTCGCGGGAACGGTCGAACACCAGTACCGCCACCGGAATGGAGGTGGTTTGGAACAGGTTGCCCGGCAGACCAATGACGGCATCGAGCTGGTTTTCTTCGATCAGCGCCTGACGAATCCGGCCCTCTGCCGCGCCACGGAACAGCACCCCGTGCGGAACCACGACGGCGACGCGCCCTTCCCGTTCCAACGATGATTCAATCATGTGGCTAATAAAGGCGTAGTCGCCTTTGCTCTTCGGCGGCACGCCGCGCCAGAAACGGTTGTAGCGATCGCTGTCAGCCTCTTCCGCGCCCCATTTATCAAGAGAGAACGGAGGGTTGGCGACGACGACGTTGAACTTCATAAGCCGGTCGTTTTCGACCAGTGCGGGCGACGTGAGCGTGTTGCACCATTCGATGCGTGCGCTGTCGAAGCTGTGCAGGAACATGTTCATACGCGCCAACGCCCAAGTCGCGCCGTTCACTTCCATACCGAACAGCGCAAAGTTGCGGTCGCCCACTTCGCGCGCCGCCTCAATCAACAACGTGGCAGATCCGCACGCCGGGTCGCAGATCCGGTCGCCCGGTTTCGGGTCGGCCAGTTTGGCGACGAGTTGCGAAACCTGAAACGGGGTATAGAATTCTCCTGCCTTTTTGCCGGCATCCGTGGCAAAACGTTCAATGAGGTAAATATAGGTTTTTCCGATGATGTCCTCATCAACTCGGCTGGGGCTGAGATCAAGCTGTGGCTTGGTAAAATCTTCCAGCAACGTTTTCAAGCGCCGATTACGATCCTTGGTTCTCCCCATATTGGCTTCGCTGTTGAAGTCGATATTGCGGAACACCCCTTCGAGCTTGGCTTTATTCGCCTCTTCAATGGCGTCGAGCACGACATTGATCAGTTCGCCGATGTTGGCGGCATTGCGCCGTTCATACAGGCTGTAGTAGTCCGCGAGAAAAGAATCCTCCACCTTGCCGGTCTCGTGATCCTTAAGTTCCGCAACCGGAAGAACAAACCGCTCGCGCTCCAGCTTGCGGCGAATGCGCGTGTCATCATTTCCGTACTGCTTCTGATAGGTTGCGTAGTGATCTTTCCAAACATCGGAAATATATTTCAGAAAAAGCATCACCAGAATGTAATCCTTATACTGCGCCGGATCGACCGCTCCACGAAAGGTGTCGCACGCCGCCCAAGCGGCATTGTTAATCTCTTTTTGCTCAATTTTTGAACTCATACCTTTTTCTCCTTAAACTTGTGCAGCCTTCATTAAAATGCCCGAAACCAAAACCGCTCTTTTCTTCACCAGCTTTTCCATCAGAACCTTTTCCCGCTCCGCAAGAATCGCCACTTCAACGATCTGCTTCTGAGTATCGAGAGATGGAACGCTGATTTCTAAATCCTCTACTGCCTTTCGATTGATCATGCGCCCCGCTGTTCCGCGGGCGTTCCGATCAAAATGAGCCTGCGCTTCCAGCTGATTGATCCACCAGCAAAGATATTCGGGCAAAAGAGACTTGGAAGTAACGCGCAGAGCCATCAGTGGCGCAGCAGCAACCATCGATCCAAAATCAGCATCCAAAACAACCGCTGTATTCCTTTGCCCGCGGGAACGGAAAAGAACATCGCCAATCTTTAGTTGGTAACGAGTTTTGATTTCCAAGGCATCAACCCGCACCAGCGACCCAGAATGAAGGTGCATTCCTGTCGGAAGGTCTTTCATTTGAAGAACCGCAACAGCCCCGTTCTCAGAGGCTTCAATGCGCCTTGCAAACGGGTGACCGCTTTGAACACGCGCCAACTCGCTTACTGTTTTAAATGTAGAAACCCCGTTACTCATACCGACGAATGTACGCACCTCACGCCATGTCGTCAACATTCATTCCAGTAACGCTATTTCTCAAAACCCGAATCGTGCTCAAAAAAGTACAGGCGCAGCAAATCCCCTCTTGGGAGGGGTGGGTTCTTTGGAAGAACAGAGGGCTATTCGAGCCGGAGGGGGGGGGTCGTAGTACGATGATAAAGATTATCGCTTCGCTTTCAGCGCTGGGCAAACCCGTTTCTGGTGCACCGCTGCCAACGGCCGCAGCTACAACTTGTAGACGCGGCGGGTCGCCACGTTCTTTGGGTGAATCGTAGTCTACTCTGACCCCGATCCGTGGGGCGTTTTACCATCCGCGGGGTTCTAGTCTCTGCACATGTGGCGTGGGCTCTTCCATTGATTGGGAACTGGAAGGAGCGAGGGATGAACTTTACTTAGCGAGCATCTGGTTGATGCTGGCGGCGGCAGTTCGGCCCTCACCCATCGCCAAAATAACCGTTGCAGCGCCGAGGACGATGTCGCCGCCCGCATAAATCCGGTCGATGGAGGTTTTTCCTGCTTCGTCAGCAATGATATTGCCCCATTTATTGGTTTCAAGACCAGGCGTGGTTTGGCGAATCAGTGGATTTGAGTCGTTTCCGATGGCGACAATGACGGTGTCGAGATCGATCTCGAATTCGCTTCCTTCAATCGCAATTGGACGGCGACGGCCAGAGTCGTCGGGTTCGCCGAGTTCGTAGCGTAGACATTCGATGCCGCTGACCCATCCTTTTTCGTCACTCAAAATCCGCTTAGGGTTTTCCAACATATGGAAAATGACGCCTTCTTCTTTGGCGTGTCCCACTTCTTCGACTCGAGCGGGCATTTCAACTTCGGTGCGACGATAAATGAGATGTACTTCTTTGGCACCGAGACGGACGGCGGTTCGCGCCGCGTCCATGGCGACGTTGCCGCCGCCGAGTACGGCGACTTTCTCGGAGTCGAAGATCGGCGTTGCGGCGCGTTCTTTGTCGTAGGCACGCATGAGATTGGAGCGGGTGAGATATTCGTTCGCGGAGTAAACGCCGACGAGATTTTCGCCTTCGATGTTCATGAAGCGGGGAAGCCCGGCTCCGGTTGCGATGAAGAGCGCGTCGAACCCGTCTTTTTCGAGCAGGTCTGCAATTTTGCGGGTGCGTCCGACCACATAGTTCGCTTCGAGTTTGCAGCCCATCGCGGTGAGTGTATCGATTTCTTTTTGCACGCTTCCTGTTTCTTGTAGGAGCCGAGGCGGTTGATCATGTTGTCGAAATCAACGAGGTGGCCGTCAAATTCGGGCCCGTCGACGCAGACGAATTTGGTTTCGCCGCTGACACGCTTTCGTTGCTTTGCAGATTTAGGAAGCGAGATATTGAAGAAGAATTCGCGCTGAAGCGTCGAAACAAAGTCCCAGCAACTTTCATTTGCGATCACAACCAGATTGTTGACGTATTCATCAAAAACACGCTCACCCTTCTGATTTACCGGCAGGCGTAAACCGCGCCCGAGCTCCTGCCATTTTTTCAGACCTATCCTCATTTTCTTCGAGCTGGTCTTTTTCTTGATCGCATACCCGCCTTTCTTGGTTTTCCCCCAATAGTGAGTGAATCCCAAAAAATCAAAGGTCTCCGGTTTGCGGCGACTTTTCCACGGATGGATATAGTCTACCATTTTTGTTTTTTCCGGATGAAGTTTCAGCCCGAATTTGTCGAACCGTTTCTTCAATACGTTCATGAATCGATGGGCTTCATCTAACCGTTCAAAGACGGCGACCATATCATCGGCGAACCGAATCATTTTTGCCGATCCTTCTAACCCAAGGTTCCCCGTTCGGGAGCGATTTTTTTGCAAAAATCGCCTTTTTTC
>JAOZMR010000028.1:0-10446 GCA_029934215.1 Pontiellaceae bacterium
ATGTTTACGGTTTCATTTTTCCCGACATACTGGACTTATCCTGTCGCGACGTGTAAATCCGCTTGGCTTGCCCCTTTTATCAGCCACACTTTCGGTGCTGCGAAATAAACGACTGTCGATCTTGACAGACTGCATGTGCGTTGTAGTATGTACATGCAAGGGAGGCAGAATCAAAACTGTCTGCGAAAACACGCGAGATTCTTAGCGACGCAGAAAATAGATTTTGTATTTCAACCGCATGTATTCTTGAAATTGAATACCTGATTGAAATTGGGCGCAAACGTCTCGCTTCTATCTTTATTTGATGGGGTCGAGCACCCAACGTTTGTTGAACCAGAAGTATTGCTCGGGTTGTTGAGAGATTTGTTCGTCAAAAATGGAGACCAATTGCTGCATGATCCGTGCGCGTTCTTCGTTTTTGTCTTTGGTGGGGTCCGAGCAGATGGGATCAAAAACAGTACACTCATGCTGCGTCCATCCGCGTCGGGTAAGCACAACGGGAACGATTGGGCATTTCGCCATTTGCGCAAAGATCGCGGTTCCGGACCCGAGATTCGCTTTGCCGCCGAGGAAATCGATGGAGAGTGCGCGTGTGTTTGAGCGTACATCGGGGAGAATGGCGAGCACCTCGCCGCTTTTGAGCTTCCGAATCACGTTTTTTAACACTCGGGTGTCGTTCAGAACCACTTCCATGCCGGTGGCGTTTCGCATCTGATTGAGTAGTGCATCCGTGAGTGGGTTTTTTTGGCGGCGTGCGATGGAGAAGATTGGCATATTGTCGAGTTTGCTAGCAACCCCGGCCAGATCCCAGTTCCCCATGTGCGCGGTGGCGATGATGAGTGGTCCGGTTTCTTTGTGCTTCTGATGGACCTGTTTAATGGCATCGTAGAGCGGCATTTTTTCGATTTTCTCTGCGCTCAGTCTGTGAAAACGTGAGGCTTCGATTGCATTGAAGCATATGTTGCGGAAGGATATCCACGCGATGTGTTCTCGTTCTTTTTGGGTAAAACGAGATCCAAATACATCTTCGAGGCGTGAGATTGCTTTTTTTCTGCGGAAGCGTAGCCCGTGAAAGAAAAATATCCCGATCAGCCAACCTATCGCCAAACCCGCCCGCAACGGTAATCGGTTCACGATTCCAAGCAAACCGCGTAGTAGGATGTATTCAATAATATGTTTTGGACGGTGTTTCATGGAGGAGTTTTTTCTGTGTGTATTTGTTTTGAAGGGATTACCGGTAGGTTGCATCCCAGTTTTTGAAGACGGGTTCGAGCTCCTTTTCGCGTAGCATGGCGCAGAAGGTTTCGACATCGCGGTTGTCGTTGACATCGAATTGCCCTTCCTCTGAGCCTTCGGAGCCATAGCCGCCGACGGTGGTTTTGCTGGCGACGCTCATTTTGTTACACCCGAGCCCAGCCATCCCATCGCGGAAGGCTGCGGATTCTCTTGTCGAAAGAACCAACGGCACATCGGGTAGACAGATGCGGAAGGCGAAAATGATTTGCGCAAGCCGCTTTTCTGAAACCGGATGCGGTGCTTGAAATCCGCCGGTTTCATTTTGTATGCGCGGAAAGGAGACGGTGAGTCCAGATTTCCACTGCGTTTTTTGTAGGTGCCGGATGTGTCGATAGAGCGCGAGTAGATCGAAGATAGGATCGGAGAGCCCAAGCAGGGTCCCGAGTCCTGCGACACGAAGCCCTGCAGTAAGCGCACGATCTGGAGTTTCCAAACGTTGGAAGAGGTCGGCTTTTGGACCCCAGCGGTGCATCTCTTTGTAGGTCGCTGGGTGATAGGTTTCCTGATAGATGGTGACGCCTGTGCAGCCTGCTGCGGCGAGTTCGCCGTACTCTTTTCCAGACATTGGAAAAACCTCGATGGTGACTTTGTGGAAATGTTTTGCCGCTAGCTCGACGCATTTCAGGACGTAATCGAAGTCGGCTTGCGGTGTGCGTTCGCCGGTGAGAAGGAGAAGTTCTTCGAGACCCATTTTTTTGAGCGCGGCGAGTTCGGTTTCGACTTGCTCGAAGGAGAGTTTGTGGCGCTCGGTTTTGCGGTCGGACGCGAATCCGCAGTACGCACATCCGCCGGGGCAATAGCTGGAGAGATATAGCGGAACATAAAGCTGGGTGGTGCGCCCAAAGTGGCGGTGTGTGATTGCTTGTGCGCGTGCTGCCATGGGCTCAAGGAGCTCCATCGCCGCAGGCGAGAGGAGCGCGGCAAGCGTTTCCTCGTTCGGGGATTCGGCGCTGAGAGCGTCTTGTGCTTCTTGCGCTGAAAAGGTGCCGTTTAGCCACGGTTCAGGGTCTAGCCATGTGGGGAGGTTTTTCATAGGGCGAACCGGTCTTATACAATCTATTGTAAGAAGGAGGTCAGGGGGCTGGTTGCGACGGCGATTTCTCTTTTTTGCATCAGCCCAGCATTGCGTGCGGCGAAGCCGGTTTCGACACCGAGAGCAAAAGCGTTCGCCATTGCGGCTGGATCTGTGGCTGCGGCAATCGCGGAGTTTACGAGGCAGGCTGAACACCCCATTTCCATGGCGCGAGCCGCCTCGGACGGAGCGCGTAATCCGGCGTCGACGATGACTGGGATGCTGCTGTCGCGAATGATTAGCGCGATCATATCTGCCGTAGAGAGCCCCCCGCCGGAACCGATCGCAGCGCCGAGCGGCATAACCGCTGCACACCCTACGTCTTCCAGCTTTTTTGCGAGGACTGGGTCTGCTGGGATGTATGGCAAGACGACAAACCCGTCAGCGGCAAGCTCCTTGGCCGCCGCATACGTTTCAATGGCATCCGGCATGAGATGATGCGGATTGGGGTGGATTTCCACCTTCACGATCGAGCTTCCGCTTAGTTCGCGCCCAAGTTGTGCGGCGCGGACGGCTTCTTTTGCGTTCATGGCTCCGGAGGTGTTTGGCATGAGTTTGATGTTCTTGAGCTTGGCGAGCGGCGCGCAAAGATCGTCATCGGGCATCTCGCGGTTAAAGCGGCGTAGAGCGACGGTAACCAGTTCGGTGCCAGAGGCTTCTATGGCACGGATCATCGTCTCGGTGTTCGAAAATTTCCCGGTTCCAAGAATCAGTCGCGACTGAAATGTGTAGGGTCCAAGTTTCAAGTTTTCTGTTTTATTTTTCATAATTCGTATTTCATTCGCGCATAGAGTATCATGAGTTTTGCAGAAATCCAGCGGGCATTTTAATTTACAGTCTACCAGATTCGGTCGAGCTCTATGCTCTCGGATGGGCCTCTTCATAGACACGTTTGAGTTTTTCAATCGAGACATGCGTGTAGATTTGCGTTGTAGATAGACTCGCGTGCCCCAGAAGCTCTTGCACGCTACGCAAATCAGCCCCGAAATCGAGCAGATGGGTCGCAAAACTATGACGCAAAGAATGCGGCGATATCCCCGGCTTGAACCCGCAATACATCACCACCTGTTTCATCATCCGCTCCACAGAACGAACGGTAATCGCGTTCCCGTGCTTGTTGAGGAAAATCACATTCCCTGGGTCGCCTCTTTGACCCAGAAAGTTCCAAACCTCGGAACGCATCGAGAGCGCATTTTGTAGAGCGAGCTCTGCGGGTCGCCCCAACGGGCAAAGCCGCTCCTTCTTCCCCTTCCCTAGCACGCTAACGATGCCAGAAAGAATATCAATTTGACCCTCCTTCATCCCGACCAGCTCGCCAATTCGCATTCCGGTGCTGTACAGCACCTCAAGAATTGCCGCATCGCGCACTGCCATATACTTTTGAAAAAAAGTCGCGTCCTTTTTTGCCTTCGCCATCTCATGAGGTGCCTCAACCAGTTTCGTAACCTCCTTCACCGAAAGAACCGTCGGCAGATAATGGCCCTTTTTGGGAAGCGGCAGACCGACAAATGGATTGTCCGCGACAAGCTCCTCGCGCACTAAAAATTTATAAAACGACCGCAACGCCGAAAGCTTACGGCTCGTCGTCGTCGGCTCCAGTTCCAAGGTTTGGAAAAAGACAACAAATTTACGTGCCGTGGCTCGGTCCGTCTCCTTCCAGCGGAACGGCGGTTTCGCTTCTTCCCCCCACGTCAGATCAGTGAATTGACGGATATCCAGTAGATAGTTAGAGATCGTATGCTCTGAGGCATTCTTCTCTCCTCGAAGATAGTTCACAAAATATTCAATGCACGGATCCATTCGTTTCCCTTATGAAAGTACTATTTGGCATGATGGTCTGCATAGAGGGCGCGCTGCATGGCTTTGGCGAGCGGATTGAGTTTGAAGGGCTTTTGAAGAAAACCAGCGGCACCAGCCCCGATGAGTCCGGCAACAGATTCGTCGGCGTCAAAACCAGAGATGATGAGAATGGTGGCGTTGGGGTCGATTTTCCGAAGTTTGGAAAAAGTCTCTTCGCCGTTCATTTCTGGCATAACCAGGTCGAGAATAACGATGGAGAGTTCTTGCTGATGCGTTTTGTAGAGCTCCAGCCCTTCCGCGCCGCTCTCGGCACAAATCACGGTGTAGCCGATGGTTTCCAAGAGGGCGGCGGAGACAAGTCGGACGTTCTTATCGTCGTCGATAAGAAGGACGATGGAGTTTTCTGCTGGCTTCTCCAGGGGCTTGTGCACCTTTTTGGGTTTTTGTTTTTGCGTTTCGGGGAAGTAGAGATGGAATACGGTTCCTTGCTCCTTTTCGCTGTAAACACTAACCATCCCGTTGTGCTTTTTCATGACGCCGTAGACGGAGGCAAGTCCAAGACCGGTGCCTTTTCCTGCTTCTTTTGTGGTGAAGAATGGGTCGAAGATTTTTGACAGGTTTTCTGCGTCGATTCCTTCTCCGGTGTCGGAGATTTGAACTTCAATATAGGAACCGGGTTCGACCTCGTGGGAGTGTAGGCGACAGAACTCTGAATCCAGTAGGGTTTGTTTCATCTGGAATGTCAGGGTTCCGGTCTTTGGCATCGCGTCGCGGGCGTTCAGCGCGAGATTGAAGAAGATGTTTTGAATCTGGGAGGTGTCGCCTAAAATCATCATGCTCTGGAGTGGCCGCTGGGTTCTGATGGAGATGTTTGCCCCGATGGCGTGGTGTAGCATGGCGCGGGATTCGTCCATGATGTCTCGGAGGTCAATCACGTTTGTGCTACTTGGGGCTTTTCTTGAAAAGGTGAGCATCTGTTGGGTGAGACCGGCAGCTCGTTGGGCGGCGGTGGAGATCATTCCAGCGTATTTCTTCCGCCGTTCTTCGTTGACGTCCTCCTTGTGTAGGATATCGGCGGCGCCAAGAATCGGAGTGAGCATGTTGTTGAAGTCGTGGGCTATCCCGCCGGCCATTTGCCCCAATGCGTCCATTTTCTGGCTTTGGGCCAGCCGGTTTTCTAGCTGATGTTTTTCTGTGATGTCGCGTAGAACGAGGACGCAACCTGTGATTTCCCCACTTGGATTTCGGATGGGCGCAGCGCTGTCTGCAACAAATTTCTCGCGTCCGTTTTGGAGAATCAAAATGGCTTTTGGCGGGAGGTTTAGCGTGATCCCAGAGATGAGAACCTCGTGAGTGATGTCGAGAATGGGTTCTTTCGTTTTGGAGTTGAAGAGCGGGAGAACATCGTGAAGGGTGCGTCCTTTCGCTTCGTGACGTGGTTGTTCAACGAGAGCTTCGGCGGCGGGGTTCATCCCGGTAATGATCCCATTTGTGTCTGTGGTGATGACGCAGTCGCCAATGGAATTGAGAGTGATGCGTAGGTTCTCTTCGCTTTCGGTGAGATCTTTTTGTTTTTGCACGAGGACCTCAAAAAGGCGATTGAAGGATTTTGCTAGCGTTCCAATTTCGTTCTTGGATTTGATTTTTAGAGGGAGCGGATGCATCTCCTCGGTGGATTTCAATGCGGTTTCTGTGAGTTCCTGGAGAGGAGCGGTGAGTTTTTTTGCAATCCAAAAAGCGGCAAAAATGGCGACAAATGCGAGACCGCCACCCAGAAGAAGAATGTTTTTCTCTTGGCGGTGTATCGGACGAAGAAGCACTTCCTCGGATTGAAAAAACTGAACCGTCCATGGCATGGATTTCATAGACGCGGATTCGAAAAGACAGTCGGCGCAAAGATCCGATACGGGGTGCACCGGGTGGGTTGTTGGGTAATCCTCTGGAAGGTGATGCAGATCCAGAAGGGCTTGAATGGTTGCCGGGCTGGGGGCTGGGGTTCGGAGAATATAGAGTTTTTCTCTGTTTCCGTGCGGCAGAACTCCGTTTGCAACTTGAAGTCCGTCGTCCGTAATGAGAATAGGGAACGATGCTGGGTCCAAGAGCCCGGTGTGTTTTGCGATGATTTGCTGTAGGATTGTGGCGCTGTAGCTGATGCGCAGGAGACCGATGGGTTTTCCGTCTTTTAGAACGGGGCTAAAGAAGCATATATAGGCGTATTCTCCGTCAAAATGAATGGGAGAGAGCATGCTCTGTCCGGTTTCGATGCTCCTTGTTAGTGTCTCGTTTAATGCAAAATGGGAGACGTGCAATCCTTCGGAATTGGAGGAGGTAAGGGCTCGACCCTCTGGATCGAAAAGCGTTACATGACGAATAAAAACGGGGCTTTGGCGTTGAATGCTTTGGAGGGTGGCGCAAATACCTTCTGCGTCGCTCGGGTTTTGCGCGTGTAGATAGTTGACAATATCTGGCAGTGCGGCGGATGCGGTTCCGTGATAGAGCCCTTTTTCAACGAAGGCGTCTACGCTTTGCGCGGTATGTTGTGCCGCGTTTTCAAGCGCTTGATGGCCTCTCGACAAGGCTTCCTTTTCGATCGTTTGGCTGTTGAGTAGGGTGGCAATGGCCAGCGGAAGAAGTGTCGCCAGTAGCATCGAAACGGCAAGCTGCGTTTTGATGGAGTGGATGATGCTGTATAGCTGTTTTTTTGACGTTGTTTTATGGTTCATGAGTCTACCGCCTGTTCTGCTGCGTGTGCCATTTGGTTGAGTGTTTTCTTAATGGATTGTTGACGAGTAATCATGCGCCCAAGTTCGACTGCGAACGACTGTGTTGCTAGTTTTTCCCACCCTGGAAAATGGGGTTCAGTTCCCATCTGGTTCATGATTGCATCCAGCGTGTTGGGGAGGTGGCGCGTGGTTCCTGTGCCGACTCGTTCCCGGGCTTTGATGCGCGGATCGGCGTATGTGCTTTTCCGAATCAAACTAGCGCCCCCTCCCATAATGGATGCGCGAACCGTGACGTCTGCGCTGGTTACCCACTGCAGGAAGACCCAAGCGGCATCTTGGTTTTTACTCAATCGCGAAATCGCCAATCCGCTTCCTCCCTGATGACAGATTCCCGGGGTCTCCCCAAAACTGCAGTCGCTCGGTGGACGCAGTGCTTTTCCGACGGGGGCACGGGCGGTTTCTGCTAGGCCCACAATGTCGGAGGTTTTTGGATCATCATACAGCGGAAAAAACTCGCCCCACGAGGCATAGATTGCGGCTTGTCCGCGTGCGAAGCTACGACTCTCTTCGAACCAATCCCAACCGGTGACACCGGGTGGCATCGTTTCACTCAGTTTTAGCATATACTCCATCGCCTCATATGCACGATCATCGTTAATTGCTGGTACTCCATTTTTTCCAAAAATGGACCCGCCATGCGCCCAGAGCCAAGAGGTCATATTGCAGTGTAGAGCATAGTGGCCAGCGCGCCACTGGGCAGTGCTTCCGAATACATTCGGTGCCATTTCTTTTGTCACGGTTTGGCAGGTTGATAGCCATTCTTTGAGCGTGGTTGGAGGCTGAAGACCTAGCTGGTCGAAGATGTCGCGGCGGTACATGGTAATAATGATCGGGATGTCGTACGGGATGGAGCAGAGCTTATTCTCATAGGTCGAGACATGCTCAACTAACGGCGCAAGAATATCGTCAAAACGATACCCGGGATAAGCCAGATCGGCTTTACTCAACCACTCCTCGGGCGATTCACACATATCGCAAAACTCTCCGATCCATGCTTGATCGAGATAAAACAAGTCGAATGCACCGGCTCGACGTGTTGTGTCGGAAAGGAGTTTTGCCAAAACCTGATCCAGCGGAAGGAGCTCCCAGTCCACCTCAATACCAGTGAGAGGAGTGAACTCCTTTTGAACCAACTGGCGAGTTGCCAGCGAAGGCGGTGTATCCTCGGTCACAATCCGGAGTTTCTTACCAGAAAATCCTTTTGATACCTCTTGAAGGAACGCATGTGCGTCCGTTCCAGGAATCATCGCCGAAACAGAACTAGGTTCATCAATCGGGGCAAGGAAAGAAGCGGATCCAGAAAGGGATCGATTCCGCCAGAGTGTCGCCCCAACGCCCGCAAGTCCTCCTGCAGCAAGAAGTTTCAGAACCGTTCGCCGACTCATTCGTCCTGCACGATGAGCATTCAAACCGCTAACCATAGCGTTGCGCCGTTGGTTTTCTTTCATATACAAACTCCAGTTCTCAGTGAAAATATCTCAAATCCTAAAGAGAACTCTGAGTTTAGGCAAGTGGTAAGCTTGAAAGCTTTCGCCGCTACCTTTATGATTCACGTTCAATTTAACCCAAGGAGAAACAAACCATGAAAAGCGATATCATCAAAAAAGGAATGGAACGAGCGCCACACCGTAGTCTAATGCATGCAACCGGACTTACCGACGAGGATATCCAAAAACCACTCATCGCCGTTTGCAACTCCTTTAATGAAGTCATCCCAGGCCATGTTCACCTCAATAAAGTCGGACGCCTCATCTGCGACGCCGTCCGCGAAGCAGGCGGAACGCCCCGCGAATTCAACGTCATTGGTGTATGCGACGGAATCGCCATGGGGCACGCGGGCATGAAATACTCTCTACCCAGCCGCGAAATCATCGCGGACAGCGTTGAAACAATGGTCGAAGCCCACGCCTTCGACGCAATGATCTGCATACCAAACTGCGATAAAATTGTCCCAGGCATGCTCCTCGGCGCCGCTCGCACAAACATCCCCACCCTCTTCGCCAGCGGCGGACCCATGGCAGCTGGCCGCAAAGCCGACGGAACCGTCATCGACCTAATCAGCGTCTTCGAAGGTGTCGCACAACTCAAAGCGGGCAAAATCACAGAAGACGATTTGATGGAACTCGAATGCAACGCCTGCCCCGGCGCAGGCTCCTGTTCTGGCATGTTCACCGCCAACTCCATGAACTGCCTCTGCGAAGCAATCGGTATGGCACTACCCGGAAACGGAACACTCCTCGCCCTCGACGAAGCACGCAACGAACTTTGGAAAACCGCCGCAAAACGCGCCGTAGAAATGGCCTTCGCCAACGGCCCCAAACCGCGCGACATCATCACGCACGACTCTCTCGACAACGCCTTCATTCTCGATATGGCAATGGGCGGCTCAACCAACACCGTACTGCATACGCTCGCACTCGCGAACGAAGCGGGAGTCGACTACAACCTCGAACGCATCAACGAACTATCCAAAATCACACCAAACATCTGCAAAGTCTCCCCATCATCAAACTACCACATCGAAGACGTCCGCGATGCCGGCGGCATCAGCGCCATCCTCGGCGAAATCAGCAAAATCGACGGACTCCTCAAACTCGACTGCCCAACCGTCAGCGGGAAAACTCTCGGCGAAAACATTCTCGGCGCAGAAACCAAAGACGAAGCCTGCATCCACAAAATCAACAACGCCTACAGCAAAGAAGGAGGACTCTCCATACTCACCGGAAACATCGCAACCGAAGGCTCGGTCGTAAAAACTGCGGGTGTAGACCCAAAAATGCTCGTCCACAAAGGACCCGCCGTCATCTTCGAATCGCAAGAAGACGCATGCGAAGGAATCCTCGCGGGGAAAGTAAAAGCCGGCGACGTCGTCGTCATTCGCTACGAAGGACCCAAAGGCGGTCCAGGCATGCAAGAAATGCTCGCGCCAACCTCCTACATCATGGGGCAAGATCTCGGCGACAAAGTCGCACTCATCACCGACGGACGCTTCAGCGGCGGAACACACGGCGCATGCATTGGGCATATGTCCCCGGAAGCCGCTGAAGGCGGAACCATTGGGCTATTAAAAGAAGGCGACCTCATTGAAATCGACATACCGAACCGCATTCTACGCGCCGACATTTCAGAAAACGAATTTTCCGAACGTCGTAAAACATGGATCAAACCTGCACCGAAAAAGACCTCTGGTTGGCTAGCACGATACGCATCGCTTGCAACCAACGCATCATCCGGAGCGGTACTAAAACAGCCCAGCGCATAAAAAAACTCACTGTTTTTATCAGCGGAAGAGAGCGAGTTTGCAGGAGAGGTGGAGATGTTGGGAGCTGGAAGCTCCCACCACGTCCCCTCTCCTTCCGCTTATTCGTTCCTTGTCTAAATCTTTTGTGGCTAAAATTCTTCCGCACATGAACGGTTTTAAGATTAATTCACCCAAAGAACGAGGCAGGAAGCGCTCGTCTACGTTTTATGAAAAACCTTCTGTTTTCCAAGGTT
>JAOZMR010000028.1:10546-16887 GCA_029934215.1 Pontiellaceae bacterium
CTTCTGTTTTCCAAGGTTCGGACCTCTTTCTTTAATAGGGAATCGGTGTAGACGATTTTTTACAACCGCTTCGATAGTTCAATATCGTGAAAAACACGCTGTATAGCGGTGGTTTTCACGATTATAAATTGCAATATCGTGAAGCTTCGCATAGATTCTATGGATGGCAAATAAGTTATCTATTTTAAAACGGGTAAGCGTACTTAACTTATTGCTATTCGTTATATGAGGGCTTGTGCTTGTTGACGAGCGGTGGCTATGACTTCTTTAAGCTGAATTTTGTTGGCTTCGGCGAGTGCGGTACAGTCGTCGTATTCGGGTGTTATGGTACATGTGTTTCCGTTTGTGGAGCTGATTTTGACCCGGATAGATCCCCACGGGGTGTTTACCGTTTCTTCGCGGCGATCGGCGATGGTTCGTGTGACGGTTGTGTTGCGAATTCCTATGGTTGTAGTTTCTTTAAAAATAATCGTTTCGAGTTTTGCTTTCAGTAAAGATGATGTTAGGATGGATAGTTTTTGAGCGGAACGACCTTTTTTCATGAAAATCGGTGTTTGCCAGACGTCGAGCGCTCCGGTTTTTAAAAGTTGTTCGGTTGTATAGGCGAGAATCTGTGGAGTGCAGTCGTCGATGTTGGCTTCTAATAAGGTGAGTGATGGTTCGTTTTGTTGTGAGGATCCGAGTTCGGCTCGTAGGACGTTTGGGATTTCGAGGTTCCAGGCGCCAGCGCCGTAGGCGGTGGTTTCTGTGATGAATTTTTCGGGTCTGTCGCCAAATCTGTCGCAGAGTGTGGTGAGTAGTGCGGCGCCGGTTGGTGTTAGTAGTTCTTTTTCGATGTTTCCGTGCAGGTAGGGTATTCCGGCGAGTAGTTCCACGGTTGCTGGCGCGGGTACGGGGATGGTTCCGTGTGCGCAGTTGACGAATCCAGATCCGGTTCGAATGTTTCCTGCAATTATTGTTTCGATTCCGAGTTGTTCGAGTCCGAAAACGGTTCCAACGATGTCGATGATGGCGTCTACGCCTCCGACTTCGTGAAAGTGGATTTTTTCGAGTGTTGTTCCGTGTACTTTCGCTTCGGCTTCTGCTAGTTGGGTGAAAACTGAGATGCTACGGGTTTTTGTTGTGTCGCTGAGTTGAGCTGTTTCGATGATTTTTACGATGTCCGCGAGATGACGATGTGGCTGTTTTTCGTTTGGATCGAGAGTGACATCAAAATAGGTTGCTGCGATTCCGTTTTTGATTACTTTTTCGAATTGCAGTGTGTAGCCGGATATGGGTAGTGCGGCAACCATTTCGCGAAAGGCAATCTCGGATAATCCGGCATCGAGCAGTGCGCCAACAAAGAGGTTTCCGCTGATTCCAGAATGGCATGAGAGGAAGAGGGTTTTTGGTGAGGGGTGTTGTTTCTGTTTTGATTGTGTCTTTTTCATTGTTCTAGTTCTCCAAAACTCCATCTCCCCATCTCTCCATCTCTCCAAAACTCCATCTCTCCAACTCCCCATCTCCCCAAAACTCCAACTCTCCAACTCCCCATCTCCCCATCTCCCCAAAACTCCAACTCTCCAAAACTCCATCTCTCCAACTCTCTCCAACTCTACCTCATTGAGTTCATTATTCCAGCGAGGCGGCCGGCGCCGAAACCGTTGTCGATGTTCACAACAGAAACGCCTTCTGCGCAACTGTTGAGCATTCCGAGTAGTGCGGCGACTCCGCCGAAGCTTGCGCCGTAACCTATGCTGGTCGGTAGGGCGATTACGGGTTTTGAAACGAGTCCGCCAACGACGCTTGCTAGCGCGCCTTCCATTCCGGCTGCGACAATTAGGACGTTTGCTGAGGTCACTTTTTCTTGCTGGGCAAAGAGACGGTGTATGCCAGCGACGCCGACATCAAATATGCGTTCGACGCGATGGCCCATCAGTTCGGCGGTGATTGCTGCTTCTTCTGCGACGGGTATATCGCTGGTTCCGGCGCTCATTACTAGAATATAGCGATCTGGGTCTGGGTCGATTTTTTCTTTGCAAACAATAATCAGCCGAGCGTTTTCGTGATATTCCGCTTCTGGTGTGAGTTTTTTTACGGCGGCGAAGGTTTCTGCGTCGGCACGTGTTGCGATGATGTTGGTTTTTCTTTCGTTCATTTTTTGAACGATTTGCGCAACTTGATCGGGCGTTTTTCCTTCGCAAAAAATGGCTTCGGGGAAGCCGCGTCGCTCCGAGCGGTGGTGATCGATTTTCGCGAATCCTAATTCATCAAATCCGTTCATTTTTTCATCCTTCTAATTTATTGTAAGCGTTGATTCATGCTGCCCATTTTATAGCCGGTTAGATCGAGCGCGATGTGGTCGAATCCGAGAGCGGTAAGTTTTGTGGCGATTGTAGCGGCGGTTTGGGGTTCGGCAAGTTTTGCAATGCAATCGGGTGCAACTTCAATGCGTGCGAGCGTGCCGTGATGCCGTACGCGGAGCTGTCCGTTCACAATTGGGCGTAGAAATTTTTCTGCTTTTTCGATTTGTTTGAGTCGTTCTGGAGTGATTTGTAGACCGTATTGTAGGCGCGTTGCAAGACAGGCGTTGCTTGGTTTTTTCGCGGTGGAGAGGTTCCAATGGTTGGATGTTTCGCGGATCTCCGTTTTGGTTAGTTTTGCCTCTTTTAGAGGACTACGGACTGCGGGGAGTTCGGCGATGGCTTTTTGCCCGGGTCGGTAGTCGTTGGAGTCATCGATGTTGCTTCCTTCAACGAGCCATGGGATCCCGCGAGCGTTGGCCCAGATAAGGAGTGATTGGAAGCGGATTTTTTTGCAGTGGTAGCAGCGAAGTGGGTTGTTTGCGGTGAAGGCTGGGTCGTCAAATTCGTCGGTTTCTAGGAGGGCGTGTTCGACGTTGAGAGATGTGGCAAGCTGAAGCGTTTCGAGTTTTTCGTCGTGTGTGAACGTGGAGGAGGTGGCGGTTGCTGCGATTACGTTTTTGGAGCCGAGCGCACGAACCGCCGCCGCTAAGAGAAAGGTGCTGTCTACTCCACCGGAAAAGGCGACGACGCATTTTTCCAAGGTTTGGAATGTTTTCTGGAGGGCTTCGAGCTTGTTTTTTGTTTGCATGTGGGGGTTATTTTATGGGTCGGCGTAGGGCTTTTTTTTCGCCTTGTTTGCTTTTTTCGTCGAGCATTTTGTTTTTTGCGCGGCGAGAGCGCCGGCGTTTTTGGCGTCGGATTTTTTCCTGTTCCTGACGTTTTTTTGTTTTGATGCCGAGGATTTTTTCTTCGAATTTGTCGCAGAGGTCGCGTCTAGCGAAGAAGCGGTTGGAGCCTTGTAGGCGAGATTGTGTGCATTTCACTTCTATGCGAGAGGGTTTGTGAATTAGATGAACGCAGGATGATGTTTTGTTGACTTTTTGTCCGCCTGAGCCGGAGGCTCGAATGAAGTTTTCTGAAAGATCGGCTTCACTGATCTCTAACTTATCCATCCGAGCTTGTAGTTTTTCCCATTTTTCCTGTGTGATCATAGGTTTCTCGCTAAGGAGGTGTGGTTTTTGGCTAGCGGTTTTCCATCCATTGGACTGCGGTTCTGATGAGTTTTGTGCCTGTTTCGCAGTTGAGTTTTTTCTTGATGTTGGCCCGATGGACATCCACTGTCCGCGGGCTGAGTTCGAATTGTTTTGCCATTTCGCGGGTGGAGATGCCTTTGCCGATAGCTTCAAAAATTTCTTTCTCGCGGGCTGTGAGGGTTTTGACGCCTGTTGTTTGTTCGGCAACGGGCGGATTGAGCAGTTTTTTGCGAGTGGTGTCGCTGATGAATTGGTTGCCTCCGAGAACGGTGCGTATGGCTTCGACGAGTATTTCGTCGGCGTCTTCTTTCATGATGTATCCCTGCGCCCCGGCTCGTATCGCCTTTTCCCCATGTGTCGATTCGTTGTGCATGGAGAGGACAAGTATGGGGCATTTCTGACATCCGACTTTCGCCTTCTTTTGCTCTCTTTTTCGAATCTCTTGAATTAAGTCAAGACCGCTTCGCTCGTGGAGGATGAGGTCGAGGACGATGATGTCTGGCTTTAGGTTTTTTATGGCGGTTAATGCTTCGTTGTAGGTGTCGGCTTCTCCGCAGATGGTGAGGTCTTTCGCTGCGGAGAGTAGTACGCCTATGCCGTAGCGGACGATCGCGTGGTCGTCTACGAGGAGAATGCGTGCGGCGGGTTTCGGTTGTTGGGGTACAGATTTCATGGGTTGTTTGTAGCATGATGTGGGAGCGAATGGGTAGGGTTATGTTTTGATAATGTTATGTTTGTTGTTTGTTTTTAGGCGGAGATGTTGATTCGACCGAAATACAGGTTCCTTCGCCGGGCGTGGATTGGATGGTGAATGTGGCGCCAATGATGTGGGTGCGGTGGCGCATGATTCGTATGCCCATGCCGGATGAGATGGCTGTGGTTTTTGGGCTACTGTTTGGGTGAATAGGAACTTGGAGCCCTTTCCCGTTGTCGGTGATGCGTAGTGTCCAGTTGGGGGTGTTGTCGTTCAGATGGATCGTGATGCGTTCGGCTTGCGCATGTTTTGCGGCATTGTTTACTGCTTCACGGGCGATGAGGTATAGTTGTTCTTTGGTTTTCTGGTTTAATGGTTGGGCGGAGTTGGTTGGGCTCTCGGAGCGAGCCGCTGTTAAGCACGAGAGTTCGCAGGGGGTATCGTATAGTGCTGTCATTTCTCTGCTAAGCTGTTTGAGCGCTTCGCTGAGGCTTTCGTTGTTTAGCGCCACGGGCGCGAGTCCGCTGGCCATATCGCGCACCTGCGCTACGGATGATTTTAGCGTTTCGTTGAGCGTTTCCGCATGGGAAAGGGCAGAGGCAGAGGCATTGCCGATTTCCGATTTCTGATTTCCGATTTTTTTGGACATTTCTGACCTCTGACCTCCGGTCTCTGATCTCTGACTCCTGACCTCCGACCTCTGATCTCCGACATCCGCCTCAAGATGGTTCATGAGTGAGCGACTTAGGAAAACGGCACCGGTGAGCTTTTGTCCGAGGGAATCATGTAGGTCGCTCCCAATGCGTCGGCGCTCGCGGGTGGTTAGGTCGTTCATCTCTTCTTCCATGCGTGCGCGCTCACGGAGGTTTTCTTCTAGGTGGATGTTGGCTACTCGTAGATCTTCGGTGCGGATGCGAACTTTTGCTTCGATTTTGCGGGTTCGATTGCCGAGTATAAGGAGCTGACTGGTTATTAGTGTGGTGATGATTAGTCCGGCAATGAGGGTGATCAAGGATCGGCGGCTGGTTGCGTCGACCGGTAACGAGCATTCAAAGAGCCATAGCGTGTCGATGGCATTTATTGGACAGCGATAGTGCCATGCGCCGTTGACGAAATGGATTGTTTCTTTGGAATCCGACGGAGCGATCGCTGTGAGACGGAGTTTTGCCGATGTTTGGGAGCGCGCAGTAACGCGTTCGAGAACGGCCTCTGGGTTGAGCCTTGCGATTGCAAACCCAATGACGGTATTCGGAATACGTTGAGGGAGAATGGGGGCGAAAACCCAGTGGCTGGCATTTTCGATGGATGATGCTTGATGTTCGATGTTCGATGGTTGAGGGCCTGGCTCCATCAAGCCTAATATCACAAGCCTCAAGTACTCCTCTCCACTGGCAACCAGAGACGTACGGCGGGTTTGTTCGATTTTTTTAATGGTTTTGGAGGCTGTGTTTTCAGAGGAGAAGTCGAATCCGATAGGGATGCTTAGTCCATCTGTTTGGCTTTGCCAAGTCAGAGGATAATAAGCGGGTTTTGGTTTGGATGGAATCCATTTGTTTCCTGTCCCCAATTGTACAACTCGGTAGCCAGTTCCCTGCTTCGCGGCTTCCATTTCGAGTAGGCTGCGTACGTGCGGATCGATTCGTTGGGCAAGCCCGAATGCCCCTAGCACATCGTGTTGATGAACCAAACCTTTCTCGATGAATTCATTCATTGCGCCCTGATCTACTGCGGCGGATAGCGCGTGAAGAGCTCGAACTGATTCAAGAACTTCGACGAACAATGTCAATTCTTGTTCGGTATTTAGTCGCAACGTTTCGGCAGTGAGCCGCGCCGCTGTGGTCTCTGAGTGTGCAACACGGGATTGGAGATGCATCGAGATGAGAATCCCACCGATGATTGTAAGAACGGCAAGGAGGTTTTGCCAACAGTTATGCAGGGTGGAGTTAGATTTCATTTGGATGGGGGGTGGGGGATTGGAGTGATGGAAAAATGGAATGGGATTGGAGGGATGGAGAAACTTCGAGTTTGAGTAGCGCATAAGGCGACATTCGTCGAGTTTAATTTTTATACATTATTTCATCTTTTAATTCTTTATTACTCCAATTCTCC
>JAOZMR010000217.1 GCA_029934215.1 Pontiellaceae bacterium
TTGATAATGATGAATTGCCCCAAAGCGTAGCGTTTTCAATGGGTCGCGGCACTAGTGACTTGTTTCAGCGAGTCCTGCGCGATCAAGTGGCATTCCAACAAAGAATGCTGATCCGAGTAGTCTCTTTTGTTTTACGGTTCCAAAATAGCGTCCATCGAGACTGTTTACGGTGTTGTCTCCAAAAAAGAGATAGTCTTTGGCGCCCAATATTATCGTATCTTCTGAATTCGCAATGAGAGGCTTCATTGCGCCTCCTGAACTCGCGAATTTGTACCCAGCGTAGTTTTCATCCTGGAAAATTTTAGCAAAACGCTGATCTGTCGCCTTCTCGCCGTTGACGAGCAGATAGGGTTCATTTATGGATATGGTTTCGTTCGGAAGCCCGACCATTCGTTTGATATAGTACGCATCGCGAGTTACGTCTCTGGCATCGAAGACGACGATGTCGCCTCGTTTTGGGCGCATAAAATTATATTTCATTCGATTGACTAGAATGTAGTCGCCCGCTTTTGCAACCCCTGTCAGGAGAGGCTCGCCTTTCCGAATCTGTTCGCCAAATCGACAGTGTTGGATTAGTGCCTTCGGTACAGACTGTGGCGTGTTTCCAACAAATATAGTTGCCATCGCAGGGTTGAAATTGTCTCGAAGAACTAGCTTTATCTCTCCGTTTGCAAGATGACGGGTTTGTATGGTTCCGTCCGCTGTGGATCGAATCGTATATGGCTTGCCGATAAACATTTTTTTTGCAAAACGATCGATCGGATTGTCGTACTGAATAAATACTTCGCCTTTTGTAATCAGGCGAACGAGCCGAGATGGAAAGGCGGTTGATTCGTCTTCTGTCTGCTTACGCATGGTGATTCCATACAGTGTGGGTTGCATGGAACCGGTTGGGATTTTGAAGGGCTGGAAGAAATAGGCGCGGATGGCCATTGCGGCTCCGAGTGCGACGAAAAGCACCTCCACCCATTCGCGCATTTTTGGGTGCTTGCGGGGGGGCGCCACTTTGAGACATATTTTCTCTAATCCCCCCCCTGCCCTTCTCATCAATTTCATATCCCTGCCTTGTCGTGCATTGCGTGCGGATTGCTCGCGGACGATAAGCTCGTCTATGAGTTTTGGGTCTGCGACATCTTCGTGCATGTGCCGGACGTGTTTGGCGTGGTGTAGCAGTTCTTTGAGCTCTTTGCGAGCGTTGCGTATTTTAAACAGTTGTATCATCAAGTCCTCATCTATCGTTAAAATGTATATTACAGGCTTCCGCCTGGTTTATTCCTGCTTGGTTTTTAGTACAGCGATGAAGGCTTCTTGTGGGATGCTTACGCTCCCTATGCTTTTCATCTTCTTTTTGCCCTCTTTTTGACGCTCTAGCAGTTTGCGTTTTCGAGATATATCGCCGCCATAGCATTTTGCGGTTACGTCTTTGCGATAGGCTTGTATCGTTTCGCGGGCGATAATTTTCCCGCCGAGCACGGCTTGTATTGCGACTGAAAACGCCTGACGCGGTATGACGTCTTTTAAGGATGCGCACATTTGGCGTCCACGGTTCACCGCTTTGGAGCGGTGAACGATGGCGGAAAAGGCATCGACCGGCTCGCTGTGGATCAGGATGTCCATTTTAACGAGGTCGGATTCGCGGTAATCTGCGTATTCATAGTCCATGGATGCGTATCCTCGGCTTATGCTCATTAAACGGTCGTAGAAATCGAGCAGTACTTCGTTGAGCGGAAGATCGCAGGTGAGCATGACGCGGCTCGCATCGATGGAGTCGGTGTGTATGATGGTTCCGCGTTTTTCCATAATAAGTTGCATCATATCTCCCAGACAGCTTGTCGGTGTAATGATGGTGGCTTTGATGAATGGTTCTTCCATTGTTTCAATCAGCATGATGTCTGGCAGATACGCTGGATTGTCGATCTCTAGCACCTTCCCGTTTTTCTGGTTGATGCGGTAAATGACGTTTGGATATGAAGCGATGATGTCCAACCCGAATTCGCGGCGCAGACGTTCCTGAACAATTTCCATATGGAGTAAACCAAGGAAACCGCATCGGAACCCGAAGCCGAGCGCGACGGAGGATTCCGCCTGATAGCTGAATGCCGCATCGTTTAAGCGAAGCTTATCAAGGCTTTTCCCGAGTTTTTCATACTCGCTGGTTTCAATGGGATAGATTCCGGCGAACACCATCGGGTGAATCTCTTTAAAGCCGGGTAAGGGTGCTTTCGCCGGATTGCGAACGGTGGTCATTGTGTCGCCGATTTGAATTTCAGAGGAGTCTTTGATGTTAGCAATCACATACCCAACCGAGCCTTCGCCTAGTTCTTTGCTCACTTCTACGTCTGGTGTAAAAAACCCAACCTCTTTGATTTCGTAGTCCTTCCCCGTGCTCATCATACGAATTTTTTCACCGGCCTTGAGGCACCCGCTGAAAACCCGCATATAAACGACCACGCCGCGAAATGCATCGTATTTGGAATCGAATACCAGCGCACGGACTTCTTTTTTCTCCGAAGGTTTTGGCGGCGGAATCCGCTCAATGACCGCCTCTAAGACATCGGCTATGCCCATCCCTTTTTTCGCACTCACCTCCAGACAATCTGTGGCATCGAGAGCTAAAAGATCTTCAATTTGTTGTGCAACCACATCGGGTTGCGCGCTTGGGAGTTCAATCTTGTTGAGGACAGGAACCAGTGTTAGATCGTTTTCCATCGCCAAATAGGTGTTCGATACCGTTTGCGCCTCAACGCCCTGCGCTGCATCCACGACAAGAATGGCACCTTCGCACGCCTGCAGGCTTCGGGAAACCTCATACGAAAAATCCACGTGTCCGGGCGTATCGATCAGGTTAAACGTATAGGTTTCGCCATCCTTAGACTTGTACTTCATCGTTACGGGATGCGCCTTAATGGTGATCCCACGTTCGCGCTCCAGATCCATCGCATCGAGCACCTGCTCCTTCATTTTGCGATCCTCAATGGTACCAGTCATCTGCAACATCCGGTCGGCAAGCGTGGACTTACCGTGGTCAATATGAGCAATGATGCAGAAATTTCGTGTTTTAGTTAAATCGGTCATAGGAATTCGTTAAATCGTTGTAAGCGTTATATTCGTTGCAGGCGGTTTTTATAGTTTTTTTCCGTACTGTTCTTCGGCGTTAGTGCGCATCTGCGTGATCGCCTCCTTCATATCCGGCGCCTTAAAGAGCGAGGTTCCCGCGACAAAAAGGTTTGCGCCATGAGCGGCTGCCGGCTTCACCGTTTCCAGATCGATCCCGCCGTCGATAGAAATCATGATCCCCGGATAGCGGCGGCGAACCTCAGCCACCTTGGTTTCTGCTTCTTCAATATAACTCTGCCCACCAAAACCAGGATTCACCGACATCACAAGAACCTCATCAACCCTGCCGCTTTCCAAGGTTTTGAAAATTGACTCCACTGGCGTGGGCGGATTAATCGTGAGACCGGCACCGCAACCAAAGTCGCGAATTGTCCTCAGCGTATGCAGAACATCGCACGTAGCTTCGATATGAATTAGAATCGTATCCGACCCAGCTTTGGCAAATGCTTCTATGTAATTTTGCGGACGCAGGAGCATTAGATGAGTATTAATCGGCAGATCTGTCACGCGATTAACCATTTCACAAACCGCAGGTCCCATACTGATATTCGGGACAAACACTCCATCCATCACATCCAAATGAATTTGATCCGCACCTGCAATCTCGCATTGACGGACTGCTTGTTCAAGATTCCCTATATCGGCGGCAAGAATCGACGGCATAATTTCAACTTTCGGCATTTCAATTTCCTTTACGGCTCTATTTTTAACCCTCAGCGCTTTCAGAGCGCATTTCACACGTAACGACGAACAATATCAGACCAACCACACAATGGCAACAGCACAGTCGAACGCTTTACGCAGCTTAAACATAGATATTGTTTTTTCTGTGGGCACGATAAACAACTTCGAGATTATGCCGCTTAGACCGGTGCTGCAATATCTCCACAGCATCGGCGCTTAAAATATTGTTAATAATGAAATAATCACCAATAGGTTTCTCAATTTTCCGTTGTTTCCATAGCAAAACCTTCACATTAAACTCATTCAAAAAACCCATACGGATCGCGCAGTCCCCAAACTTCTCGCCACCCACGCGAGCTTTCAGAATCTCACAAACCTGGTCTTCCGAGATCAAATTCCACTCCGTAGCCAGTTTCCCCAAAATAGGTCGACTCATTCGTTGCCAGACAATAGACTCCACCAAAACGTTCCACGATATATGACCGGAGTGATACAAAAACTGCCCAAACGAGAGTTCACGTTCTGGAACATACACACGCTCCGAATGGTTCGTCTCCTCAGGTCGAGTCCTAGAACGCTTTGGCTTTTTAGCTTTCGAGCCCGACGAATTTCGCCACCAAGATCGAGGCTCTTTTTTTCGAGACTTCTTCGCGAGAGGAACCGTGCTAAAAAAGGAATCATCACCGACGACCAGATTCAGCTGTTCGTATGCTTGATTCACCTCCTTAAACAATTGATTCAAAAGCTCTTCACTTTTACCAATCACAACCGATCGATCTGGATGCGTTTCTTTTGCCTTCTGGCGATAAGCGGCTTTCACTCCAGAGGGTTGAAGATACTTCAGAAAGTCAACAGACGCATCCACATCCGGACCAAAAAGGACGGTGCAAGCGTTGTATAGCTCTGGAATTGTAGGGCTACTCACAGTCCGTCCTTCACAAAAGTTAGATTTCTTAAAGAACACCACTATAAAGACCATTCAAAAAACGTCTAGACATTATCCAATAAAACAGCAACGGGATGAAAAATCCCCTCCTGGCCATGGCAGATGCATCTGAGCACTTAACGCTCTACATATGAAGGAAATGTGATTT
>JAOZMR010000029.1 GCA_029934215.1 Pontiellaceae bacterium
TGATAACGATGAATTGCCCCAAAGCATAGCGTTTTCAATGGGTCGCGGCACTAGGGGTTCTCAAGTCAACTACGGGCGCAAAAAGCCTCTAAAAAGCGCACATCCGAGAAGAGCCACAAAAGCGCTTAACCTACTCCCATTAGGGAACGGCCCAGCGAATGAATGCGGATTTTGATGTGCCGTTTTTTAGCAGTTCTTTGTGCGTGGTAGATGTAGTTTAAAGGTGGTTCCTTCGCCTAGGTTGCTGGTGACTTCAATGCGTCCTTTGTTTTGTTTTATGATGCCGTAGACGGTGGATAGACCGAGCCCTGTTCCTTTCCCTATTTCTTTTGTGGTGAAAAATGGTTCGAAGGCTTTCTTGAGTGTTTCTTCTCCCATCCCGCATCCGGTGTCGTGTATGCTGAGTAGTATGTGGTTGCCGGGTCGAGTCTCTGTTTTCATGCTTAGCGTTCCGCCGTCTGGCATGGCGTCGCGTGCGTTTATGCAGAGGTTCATCAGGACTTGTTGCATTTGTCCTTTGTCTACATAAATGGACCCGAGGTCTTTGCCAGCGGTGAATTCAAATTGTATGTTTTCTCCGATCATGTGCCGAATCATCTTCCATGAGCTTTTGATCAGCTCGTTTATATCGAGTTCGATGGGTTCGATCACTTGTTGACGGCTGAAGGTGAGGAGTTGTTTAACAAGATTTGCCGCTTGTTCTCCGGCTTTCCTGATTTGTGTGATGTTTTTGCCTGCCGCGTGTTCTGGGTGTAGTTTTTTTTGAGCCATTTCGGCGTATCCGTTGATGACGTGCATGAGGTTGTTGAAGTCGTGCGCGATTCCAGCGACGAGCTGGCCTATGGATTGCATTTTTTGCGCCTGACGAAATTGTTCTTCCATGTTGAGATCTTCGGTTATGTCGCGTTTTGCCGCTACGTAGTTAACCGGTTCCCCTGCGATGTCGAATACGGGTGAGATCGTCGCGTCTTCGGTGTATAGCGTTCCGTTTTTCTTTTTGTTTATGAATCGTCCGCTCCATGTTTCGCCGTTCAAGAGGGTTTTCCACATTGTTTTGTAAAATGCCGTATCGTGCGTGCCGCTTTTTAGAATTCGTGGGTTTTTGCCGATGGCTTCGTTTACGGTGTAGCCGGTTGTTTTTTCAAAGGCTGGGTTTGCGTATTCGATGAGGCCTTGGGTGTTTGTTATGACGATTGTTTCTGCTGATTGTTCGATCGCGCTAAGGATGCTTTTTATGCGAAGACGCTCCTTTATTAGTGCGGCTGTTGCTTGTTTGCGCAGTGCTACAGCCCAGGCGATTCGCCAGAGTGCGAAGAATGTGGCGAGTGCCAGAAAAACGAGAAGCAGGGCAATGATTTGACGTTCTGCTTTTCGAGGCGCGTATAGTATTTTCGAGGGTATAAATGATACGATTTTCCAGTGATATTCTTTTGCCTTCAGTGGCATGTTGCTGCGAGCAAATGCCTCACCTGCGCCTGTGCTCGACCGTTGTTCGTCCAGTAATGGATAGACGGTTCGGAAGGAGAAGAGCCCTTTTGGGGTTTCGAATTGCCCGGTTTCTTCCGCCTGAATTTTTTTCCAAGCCTCGGAAAATTTCACTGCAAAGGTTCGGTTTTTTCGGGTTTTATACATGAATCCCCATTCGTCGTCTGGAATGGGTCCGTTGAGCCAGTAGCCGTCTGTATTCAGAAGCATGGTTTGAGCGCCATCTGCCGGAGTCGCCTGGTCTGTGAATCGGTTGATTAGTGTGGCTCCGAAGTAGTTGAGTAGGACGATGCCGCGTTTTTCATGTTCCGGATAAAAGACGGGGGTAGCAAACCGGATCATCGGTTTGAGCGGTTGTTCGATTTCGCCGTGTTCGATGTTCAGATCTAATGGCGAAACAAAGACCTCGCCCTGGTTTAGGATGTATGCATCTTCGAAGTAGTAGCGTCCTTTTTTGTTCTGTAGACGTTCTTCGGTTTCGATGGTTGGGGTGCCATTATTGAAATTCACACGAACGATTTCCATGCCGTGTTTGTCGAGTAAGCGGATTTGATCGTAAAGTTTTCGATGGGTCGAGAAGGATAGGAAATGTCTTTCTAGAGATGCAAGTGCGTCGGGGTCGATTTTCCCGTCCGTGCTCCATAATCGATCTTCTACGACCTCTTGACTCAGTATCGCCAGATCGGACGCGACACCAACAATGTCTGCATCGATGTTTATTGCCTGACTCAACACGATTTGCTTTTCTTTGCTGCGCACGACCGCAAGGTCTGCCTTCTCGCGAATCAACACAAGAGTTGTCGTTACCGCATAGAGAAGCGCGAACAGGGGCAGGAAGAGAAACAAAACACGCAGAAATAGAGTCGTTCCGCGCACGTTGGTTTCGTTTCTATTCTTCATCCAGCACCTCGCGGATTTTTGTGAGTAGTTCGCCTGACCGATAGGGTTTGCTCAGGAGGTGTGCGCCCTGCTTTTTAATGAAGTCGTTATGCCCAGCATTTGGGCTGTATCCGCTGACGAATAGGTGACGAGTTTGTGGCTTTATCATGAGGATTTTTTTCATGGCGTCTTTCCCGCCCATCCGAGGCATCACGACATCCATTATCACGCCATCGATCTCGTCGGCGTGTTCTTGAAAAATCAGAACCGCTTCTTCGCCATTGGTTGCGGATAAAACTTCGTAACCAGCCGATTCCAAAAATTCTTTTGATAGGTCTAGGATCATTGCATCGTCTTCAACAACCAAAAGTGTTTCCACGCCGCCTTCTACGGATTTTTGGTTTTCTTCTGTTGAAGTTGCATGTTGCGTCGAATGCGCTGTGGAAACGGGCAGGTATATGTTGAATTCGGTTCCTTTGTCCGGCTCACTGGTTACATTGATATGCCCGTTGTTTTGTTTTAGAACTCCGTAGACGGTTGAAAGACCAAGCCCTGTTCCATTTCTCTCATTTTTAGTGGTAAAAAATGGTTCAAATATTTTTTTGCATGTTTCTGGCTCCATCCCGCAGCCGGTGTCACGAACGCGGAGTAAAACGTAGTCGCCTGGCTTAGCCCATGCGTATTTCTTTAGATCAGCTGTTCCAATTGTGATGCTCTCTGTTTGCATGGTTAGCACGCCTCCGTCGGGCATTGCGTCGCGTGCATTCACACAGAGATTTACCAGGACCTGATGTACGTGCCCTTTATCTGCAAAGACCACCCCTGCCGCTTTGTCTTCGATGAACTCGAATTCGACGTGTTCTCCGATCACGGGTCGAAGCATTTTCTGGAAGGTTTGAATCTCCTCGTTTAAATTGAAGCCCTCTTTCTTGATTACCTGTTGACGACTGAAGGCAAGGAGTTGTTGAATCAGTTTGTTTGCCCGCCCGCCGGCGGTTGCGATTTCATCGATGCTTACGCTGGGGTCTTTTTGGGAGGCGATTTGCGAACGAGCGATGTCGGCGTAGCCGTTGATGATCTGCAAGAGGTTGTTGAAATCGTGAGCAACGCCCGCGACGAGTTGGCCGATCGAGTGCATTTTCTGCACCTGAAGGAATTGTTCTTCTTTCTGTTTTCGATCTGTTATGTTGTTCGAGTAGATGCAAATATACTCCTTTTCTTTAAAACTGAGAATGTTAACAGTCACTTCGACAGGAAACGTTTCTCCATTTTGCATCTGATACACCGACTCAAAGCGCATTTCCTTTTGTTCGTCGAGTTCTTTCCAAACATTGGACCAGTTTTCTGGATAAAATGTTGAGTCGATGTCGTAAACGGAGAGCTTCAGCAGTTCCTCTTCTGTATAGCCAAGGTTTTCGCATGCGGCGATGTTCACATAGGAGAACGAGGCATCTGGATTGACCCAAAAAACAGCGTTGACCGAGTGGTCGAGCGAGAACTGAAACATCTCGATTTTTTCTTTCGCAAGAAGCGCATCGTCCCTCATTTCCAAAGCGGTCTGGCGAGATTCTTGGAGTTCTGCGGTTCGTTTCGATACGATTTGTTCGAGAGAATCGCGATGCTGTTGCAGTTCGTTGCGGGTGCGATCCATTTCGAGCAACACTCTCACCTTGCTTAGGAGGATTTTTGGGACATAGGGTTTTAGTAAATAATCGATGGCTCCGACATCGTATCCTCGGAAAACGTGCTCTTCATCTGGGTATTCTGCTGTGACAAAAATGATCGGAATGTTTTTTGTCTGCCGGTCTCCCTGAAGATGCTTCGCCACTTCGTAGCCGTCCATGCCAGGCATGCGCACGTCGAGGAGAATCAGAGAAAATTCATGTGTCAACACCTCTGCCAAAGCGGAATTTCCGCAATCGGCCTGTACGACGTCTGCATCGATGTTTTTAAGAATTTTTTCGAGAGCAAAAAGGTTGGCTTCCTTATCGTCAACAATCAGAATTTTCTGGCGTGCTAGTTTTTCATCTTCGTTGCTGTTGTTCATGAGTATTTCCTTCTGTAGATTTTTGCCTTATCGTCGATGCACTCGAATTTTTCAGATGATGTTGAAAATGTTGGCGTTTCTTTGGTTCCCAAACAGAGGAACCCGCCGCGCGCCAAGCTGTCGCTAAAAAGTTTAAAAACCCGATTTTGCAATTCGCGGTTGAAATAGATGAGCACATTGCGGCAAAGGATCAGGTTCATTTCGCCAAAGACGCCGTCGGCGACGAGGTTGTAGTTTGCAAATGTCATGTTTTCACGAAGTGAACGGTCGATGGCAACCGAATGGTTGTTTGCTTTGTAGTATTCCGAAAACGACCGTGTTCCTACGCCCGCCATATAATTCCTTGTGGCATTTTGTACGCAGTCGATGGAATAAATCCCCTGCTTCGCCCGTTGCAGGGCTTCGTCGTTGAAGTCGGTTACAAAAATGGTCGACCGCTCATAAAGCCCTGCCTCTTTCAGAACGATCGCGAGGGAGTATGCTTCTTCCCCCGTTGCACAGCCCGCGTGCCATATTTTGATGAATGGATGGGTTTCGAGATGTGGTATCACCTTTTTCCGAAGGTTGGAATAAACAAAAGGATCGCGAAACATTTCTGTGACGGTGATCGAAAAGTCTCGGACCAGCATCGTGAAAAATTTTTCATCTAGCAGCAGTCTATCCGCCATTTCCAGAATGGTTCGGCATCCAGATTTCGGCAGGAACTGCCGAATCCGCCGTTCGATAGATGCGCGAGCATAATCCCGAAAGTCGTACCCGTACTTTTTGAAGATCGCCTCAAGCAATAGATCTATTTCTGTTTTTTCTTTTTTTCGGTTCATTAACGATACATCCAGACTCTCATCATCGAAAGCAGGCGCTCCATATCGATCGGTTTCGACAAGTAATCATTGGCTCCGGCGTCGATGCATTTCTGGCGATCGGTTTTCATCGCCTTCGCAGTTAGAGCAATGATCGGAAGTTTCTCGAAGCGTCTTTGCTTCCGAATGCGGATCATGGTTTCGTACCCATCCAACACAGGCATCATGATGTCCATGAGCACCAATTCAATATCAGGATTCTTATCGAGCGCCTCCAGCGCCTTTTCTCCGTTCTGCACTTTGATGGGTTGAATTCCTTTTGCCGACAACGCATTAGAGAGCGCGAAGAGATTGCGCATGTCGTCGTCGACAATCAGAACCGTTTTGTCTTTAAACATGAGGTCTGTGTTGTGGAGGTTCGCAATCATCTGGCATTTCTTCGGCGGCATTTTTTCAACGATTCGGTGCAAGAAAAGGGAGACCTCATCAAATAGACGCTCCTGCGAGCGCACCCCTTTCACAATGATCGATTCGGAGTAGCCTTTCAACGTTTCCTCATCCTCTCGTGTGAGTTCGCGCCCCGTGTAAACAATCACGGGAGGCAATGTGATTGCTGGGTTGTTTTTCGCAAGGTCAAGAAGCTCAAAGCCGCTCATATCCGCCAAGTTCAGATCCAATATGAAACAGTCGTATTTTTCAGAAGTCAGTTTTTCTAGCGCATCTTTTCCGGTTGTGACACCGGTTCCACGAACGTCCCCGCCGCCAACCAGTTTCAGGATGGCACTGCGCATGGCGTCATCATCTTCAACCACCAACAAGTCCTTCATCGTCCGTTGTAGGACATCCTCGATCTGTTCGAATGCCGTTTGAAGATCTTCCTTTTCGAGCGGTTTTTTCAGGAACCCGATTGCGCCATTGTGGTGCACGCTTTGCGATGGGTCATCCGCCGACATGATGTGAACTGGGATGTGGCGCGTTTTGATGTTCTCTTTGATTTGGCTCAACACAGACCATCCATCCATGCAGGGCAGATTGATATCCAGAATCACGGCGCTCGGCAGATATTTCCCAACCAAAACAAGCCCCTCCTCGCCGCTGGATGCCACGAGACCTTTCAGCCCTTTGTCATGACAGTGTTTAAGAAGTGTTTTGGCAAAAACGGGATCATCTTCAACGATCAGTATGTCGAAATTTTTCCCATCCAAGCAGTCGCGATCATCCGGCACAACCCCAAACGCTGGAGGCGCAGGCAGATTCGGGGTCGTTTTTTTAGAGGCTTGTGGCACGGGTTTATTTGGTTCGGATGTTTCGTTCGCAACGCTTAAAGGGAGATGCACACTAAAGACCGCCCCCTGCCCCTCTTCGCTTTGCAGATGAATGCTTCCACCCAAGATGTGCGCTAGTTCTTTTGAGATTGAGAGCCCGAGTCCAGTCCCGCCATACTTCCGCGCTGTGCCTCCGTCCGCTTGTTGGAAGGCCTCAAAAATAAGGTTTTGTTTCTCGGCGGGGATACCCACGCCGGTGTCTTTCACCGCGATGCACAGACCGGGCTCCCCGTTGCTGAATGTAACGGTCACCCCGCCATTTTCGGTGAATTTTACGGAGTTTGAGATGAAATTTTTCAGGATTTGTTCGATCCGTTTCTGATCGCTGGTGATCTTCGTCGGGGCATCGGCGTTGATCTGAATATCAAGACGAATCCCTTTTTTATCGAAAACATGCTGAAAACCCCGTTGAATCTCCTCCGCAATTGCTTTAACCGAAATTGGTTTTACATCGAGATTCACTTTGCCCGCTTCGATTTTTGCGAGGTCCAATATCTCGTTAATGAGCGAAAGGAGATCTTTTCCGCAACCATAAATCACCTTTGCGGAATCAATCTGCTCGGCGGTCAAATTTCCGTCACCATTTTCCACAAGCAAATCGGAGAGAATCAGTAAACTATTGAGCGGCGTACGAAGCTCGTGGGACATATTGGCAAGAAACTCAGATTTGTATTTGCTGGTGCGTTCCAGCTCTGCGGCTTTTATTTTGAGTTCTTCTTCGGACTGTTTTAGCGAGCGAGACTGTGCCTCCAGCCCATCATTTGCCGTACGCAAACCCTCCTTTTGCAATTGCAGTTCCTCGGTGAGCACCTGAGAATTCTCAAGAGCCCTCCCAAGCAAGCTTCGGCTTTGAGCACTCTCAAGAGCCAGTCCCAGCGCATCGCACGCACTGGACAAATAGTCGAGTTGCTGAACCGACAGCTCTTGCAGGATGCCAATTTCGATCACACCTTTAACACGTCCGTCGTGGAGAAACGGAGTTACGCAAACGAAGCGAGGCGTGCATTCCCCCATCTGAGTCGTAATCTTAATGTAATCTTCTGGAACATTCCGAAGAAGGATCTGCGTCTTCTCGCGGGCTGCCTGCCCAACCAATCCCTCGCCTGGTTTGAAAGCGTTGGATAAATTCTTGCGGGATGAAAATGCGTAGCTCCCGAACAGACTCAAAACTCCATCCTCCTCGGCAATATAAAACGCGCCGATCTGCGCTTCGAGGGTTGTAGAAATCTCTGTAATGACATTTGACGCGAGCGTCTCCGCATCCGGATCCCCGCGAAGCGTGTCATGCAGGCGGGAAAGCCCCGACTTCAACCAGTCCTGTTTCTGAAGTTGTTTTTTGTTCTCACGCAGAGCGGTTGTCATCACACGTAGCGCCCCACCCAGCTCATCGTGTTCATGACGCTGCGGGATATCCAGCGAGTAGTCTCCCTTCGCAACCGCCAAAGCCAGCTGGGTCTGCGTTCGGATTGTTTCATCATCTGCCAACCGATACGCAACCATCGCCAAACCAAACGGAAGAATATACCCAACAACCCGAATCCCATGCCAAAACCACCAACCAGCCTCCCAAATATTTGACGAGCGGAAAAGAAGCCCCGACATTCCAAACAACATACAGAGGAATAGAAAAACCAGATCCTCCAACTCTTTTTTTCGATGATACACCACAGCAAACGCCAGTCCGCCCAGAACAGTCAAAACACCCGCAGAAAAATTGATCACTGACGCGACGGGAGAAAAGCCAGAGTCCTGTAACATGACAGGAATCCACTCGGGATAGCGCATCGAAAGCCCGCTGACCAGAAGGGTCGCCGCCAGAACAATCATCGCGAAGGAAACCGCTTTAAAGCGAGTCAACGAGCGCTCCGGCATCCAAACGGAAACAAAGAAAACTCCGCCCGCCAGATTAGCGATGCTATGCAGCCACACAAACGCTTCAGAAGCAGGAACACAGCTATGAGCAAAATCGAATATCGCCATAGAAGTCAAGGCGCAAACGATACTGAGCCTCCGAGATGCACACCGTTTTTTCTGCGAAAAAAGAACCACAAACGCCAGCACCAGCCCGACGGTCGAACCCACAACCTCGACCGTTGAATGAACGGGCATGGAAACCCAGCTCCACTCTGGCAGAATCGCTCCGAGAATAACGGTGCCCGCGATGGGAACAACAACCCCCAGAATCAGTGTCGCGAACAGAAACCAACGGCTATTCCGCTGAAGACGAGAATGATTGACCCGAGAAATCGAGATGTCTGACGTTGTTGCATCCATATCAACGCCCCCGGCTTTCGTTATATTGCTCTTCCTGGCGCACTTCCATCTCCCGTTTCTTTCCCTCCAGCTCCTCATGCTGGACCTCCATCTCTTGACCCTTTTGCTGTAACTCCTCGTTGGCAACCCTCAACTCCTCCTGTTGAGCCTGAAGCTCCTCGGCTTGAACCTGACTCTCCTCCAGCATCGTTTGCATCCGCTCTCGGGAATTCGTGGAATTGATCGCAATCGCAATACCATTTACGGCTTGGTCAAGAAACTCCAGTTGCAGATCGGTGAAGGGGCGTAGCGAGCCCAGCTCGATCACTCCATTCACTTCACCCTCATACAACACAGGAACGCACAGAATACTATCCGGAAGAATCTCACCCACAGCCGAGGTAATCGTCATGCTATTTTTCGGCACATTTTTCAGAAGAATTCTCTTTTTACCTTGAGCCGCCTGCCCAATCAGCCCCTCGCCAAACCCGAATTCGGTAGCCGCGCCGGGCCGAGCCTTGTATGCATAGCTTCCCGACAGCGTCAAACAAGACCGCTCCGAATTAACCAGCGATAATGTTCCGACCTGAACATCAAGATAGCGAGCGATATAAGCGATCACATCTCCACAAAGCGTGGAAAGATCCTTGCGCCCACGCATCGCATCAGCGAGCCCAGCGAGGCCCGTCTTAAGCCAATTCTGCTCGCTAGTCCTATCCGCCTCTTGCAAATGATCCGCCATATCGTTGAACGCAAGGGCCAAAGCCCCCACTTCATCGTCAGTTTGAATATCCGTTCGAGCCGTCAAATCCCCATCCGTGAACCTGCGAACCGCATCCTGAATGTCAACAATCGGGCGAGAAATACTCCGACCCAAAACAATCGATATTAAAACAACCACAAAAGCGATAGCAATAGTAGTCAAAAACATACTTCGAAAAATAGCACGAATCGGAGAATAAACATCCACCAGATCGCGTTTCGCAACAAACCCCCATCCCGTTTCTGGGATATGCGTATATGCGGCAAGAACCTTTTCGCCACGATAATCCAGCCCCTCGACAACGCCGGTCTCTCCGGCAGCACCTCGCACGGCTGGTTCAGCGGAGATCTTAAACTTCAAAACGGCATCCTCTTTCCATCGCAAAGCATTCAGTGCAAAACAATCCTTATTCACAATCAGCGTCTCGCCCGTATCACCCATACCCGTCCGCTCTTCAATCAACGGATAAAGATCCTCTTCCAAATCGATCCTCGCAACCAGCACGCCAACAATATGTTCACCCTCATGCTTCAAACAAAAGATCGGGGTAGAAAACGTCATTGAAGGAGCCTGCAGCGTCTCTGAAAAATACACATCCCTAATATACGTCTCCCTCGTACGGATGGGTTCCGTCAAATAAAGATCCGTCTTCTTACAGACACCTTCCCGCGTCGAATCCGTACTGATTACAACCTTACCGCTGAACGCGTTAATAATAAAAACTTCAGTATACGCATTGTAATTATCCAAATACCGTTGCAAAAGATTTCGTGCCTTTGAGACAGTCGCGGGATCCAGTTTTGCATCAGTTTCTGCAAAAACATCCTCCAAAGCTCTAATATCAGAATTCCACGCAACCACTTTCAAATCGCCATTCCGCTCATCGAACCAGTGCGACAACTTCACAAGATTCAGGTCGCGAACCATCTGTAGGTTATCAAACCCCTGATGTCGCAAGGCGTATGACCGATGAAAATAAATAACCGTAACAGCCGTCGCCAGCGACAACAGCGTCACAAGAAGAAACCAAAAAACCAAGCGAGTCCTCAAACTCTTAAACTTCAGCATCCTATTCACCTCCATTTTGCAACACCTGATCGACCACCTGCAACAACAGCTCTCCGCCCACCGGCTTAACAAGCAGCCTACAATTCTCCTCCTCCGCCAACGTCCGCAATCCGTCGCCAAGCTGGCACTCACCCGACATCAAAACAAAAGACGTCGTAGAACTCTTCGACAACACCTCACGTATCAACACCTCACCATCTCCATCCGGGAGCCAAAAATCTGTGATCACCAAATCATAATCCTCTTGAGAAAACAGCGCACGCGCTTCCCCCAAATCCGCAGCCGTATCCACAAGAAACTGTCGACGTTCAAGGATGTGCCGAAACGTCCTCAGAATAATCGGTTCATCATCAACCAAAAGCACCTTAACCTGTTTCCCTCTCATACAATCCCCTCAGACGAATCCGCAACCGGAAAAAACAAACTAAAAACCGACCCCTGCCCTACCACACTAGAAACCTCCATCCACCCGCGATGCTTCTCAACAATATCAAACACCATCGCCAACCCCAGCCCAGTCCCCTTATCCCGTTCTTTCGTTGTAAAAAACGGCTCAAACAAACGCTCCCGCACATCATCACTCATCCCCGTACCCACATCGGAAACACAAACACAAACATACCGCCCGGCACTCGCCCCGGGCACATCAGGCACAGTCCGCTCATCAAAACAAACCTCAGAAAGCACCAGACCAACACGTCCACCATCGGGCATCGCATCACGAGCATTCACGCAGAGATTCATCACAACTTGCTCAATTTGAGAAGCGACAGCAGAAACAAGAGGAACCGGCGTAGACTCGCTAAAATCCAAATGAACCTGCTTCCCAAGCAATCGCTGCAACATCTTCTGCTGCACAGAAATAAGCTGAAACAAATCCACCGCAGAAAACACCTCAGCATCATTACGACTAAACGAAAGCAACTGACGAGTCAACTCACCGCCCCGGTGAGCCTCATCACGAATATCCTGCACACACTGAAGCTGCTCCTCTGCGTCAACCCCGCCCATCAGAACCATATCGCACAAACCAAAAATCCCTTGCAAAATATTATTAAAATCATGAGCCACCCCGCCCGCCAACCGCCCCAACGCAGTCATCTTCTGGAGATGGCGAAACTGCTCCTCCTCCATAAAGTCAGCAATCGAATTCTCACCCTTCATACCAACTCTCCCTCCAAATTATCACCAAAAACCTCTCGCCGAACCTCTCGGGCCGGCACACCAAAAGCAGTCACACCATCCGCAAAACTCCGCGTCACCACGCTACCCATCCCAATCGTACACCCCGCCCCGATCTCCACCCCCTGGCGAATCACAGCACGCGCCCCAACAAACGACGCCTCTCCAACCAAAACCTGCCCGGCAAGACAAGCACCAGAAGCCACATGCGCATGAGCACCAACCACGCACCGATGCTCCACAATCGCACCACTATTAACAATCGCATTCCCGCCGACAACCGCCCCCGCACCAACAACCGCCCCCGCCAAAACCTGCGCACCCGGATGAATCACAGCCGACGGAGAAACCATCGCCGACGGATGAACCACCGTAAAAGGCAGAAGCCCACACTCCACAGCCAGCTCAAACAACCGCTTACGCACCGGAGCATAGCCGACCGACCCAACAGACACAGCAAAATGCGTAACCCCCTTTGCCCTCACATCCGGCAACAAACAGTCATCACCAATCACATTCAGCCCACCCGATAGACCCTCTAATCGATCACCAGACTGGGCGCACGCATCAAGAAACCCATACACATCACCAACACCAGACAGCCGCACCGCATCAACAACAGACGCAGCATGACCGCCCGCACCAAGAAAAATGACAAGAGGAGTGTTCATACAAGACCCCAAGTAATAGCAGAAAACCAAAACGAATCAAGATTCAACCCACCCATGTGATGTGCTAATTTTTCTCACACAAGCGCTTCCAACCTCTGGAAAAACGTTTTATGGGAAGACAGGTGTTCTGTATTTGCCGTAGAAGATGCGTTCGTGTACGCTACCTACTATGAAACTGAAATCCCTTCCCTTCCATTTCCACGAGGCTGCGCAGAAATTTGCACATCGCCCTGCTATTGTTACTCCTGAACAGACCATTTATTACTCTGAACTCGACGCACAATCCGATGCGATTGCTGCAGGTTTGATCGCTAAAGGCACAAAACCTGGCGATCACATTGGGCTATACGGAATCAACAGTTCGGAATTTGTCGCCATATATCTAGCCATCCAAAAAACAGGCGCAGTGGTCGTTCCAATCAACCTACTACTCAACCCGAAAGAGGTTGCATGGATTCTCAACGACGCGGACGTGACACGACTCTTCTACTTTGCTCCGTTCGCCAAAGCCGTTGACAGCATCCGCGAAAACCTTCCAAACATTGGAAACTTCATCTGCGTTGAAAAAGAACTTCCATCCCTCCTTCAATCGGAAATCGGGACAATTCAACTAGAAAAGCAACTCTCCATCCCCCCCACATCAGTCGCCGTGATCATTTACACATCGGGCACAACCGGACACCCGAAAGGGGCCATGCTCACGCACGCAAACTTAGTGAGCGATGCGCTTGCCGCTGGTGAAGCCATGAAGCTTCGTCCGAAAAACGAACGTTTTCTTGTCGTCCTACCCATGTTTCATGCGTTCGCATCGATGGCCGGAGTGCTGATCCCTCTGCTACACGGTGCATCACTTGTTCCGGTTCCAAAATTCGACCCAACGCTAACAGCCGAAACAATCGATGCAACAGACGCGACCATTTTCCTCGGCGTACCGAGCATGTACAACCTACTATTGCGACTTCCAGAAAAACACATACCCGCCATCCAAAAGCTCCGCTTCTGCGTCTCTGGCGGCGCGGCGATGCCCGCCGAAATCATGAAGCAGTTCGAGGATCGCTTCGGCGTACTCATCTACGAAGGCGACGGTCCAACAGAATGCGCGCCAGTCACCTGCTTTAACCCCATCGAAGGAAAACGCAAGCCGCTATCCGTCGGGCTAGCGATACCTGGGGTTGAAATGAAAATTATGGACGAGGACGGGAACGAAAAGCCGACCAACGAACCTGGCGAAATCTGCGTACGCGGTCCCAACGTAATGAAAGGCTACTGGAAGCAACCAGAAGAAACAGCAAAATCATTTTTCGGCGAATGGTTCCGCACGGGCGACATCGGCACCGAGGACGAAGAACACTACTTCTACATCGTCGACCGCATCAAAGATATGGTGATCGTAAACGGGATGAATGTTTACCCGCGCATCGTTGAAGAAATCCTCTACAAACACCCAGCCATTCACGAGGCAGCAGTGATTGGTCAGCCAAACCGATTGCACGGCGAAGTGCCAATTGCATACATTACGCTCAACGCAGGCTTCCAAACCTTGGAAAAAGAAATTCGCGCATTCTGCTTTGAGCATCTCGGGAAACATGAAATTCCAAAAAAAATCATCTTTCTCGACAAACTACCCAAAAACGCGGCCGGCAAAATTGTAAAACGCGAATTACGCAAACAAGGCGAAGTCGAACGAGGAATTCCAAATGAATGAAACCGAAGCCATTAAAAATCTAATGCAACTACTTGCAACCCCAGGTCCAAGCGGCGGAGAAGGTCCAGTCGCAGAACTCATAAAAACACAACTTCTCGAAGCAGGCGCACAACCCGACTGGTTCTCCTACGCAGGAAAAACACGCCTCCCAAAACACTTCGAAATCGGCAACCTAATCGTAAAAATCCCAGGAACCCAAAACACTCCACGGATCATGTTCTCGGCCCACCTCGACACCGTCCCGATTTGCCAAGGCGCAATCCCCGTCAGAAACGGCGACACAATTACACCAAAAGGAAACACCGGACTCGGCGGCGACAATCGAGCATCCGTTGCAACAATCGTAACAATGGCGCAGACAATCCTACAAAAAAACCTACCCCACCCACCGATCACACTCCTCTTCACCGTCGGCGAAGAAAACGGACTACACGGCGCCAAAGCATTTAACCTATCCGACGGCGGAAACCCAACAATGTGCTTCAACATCGACGGAAGCGGAGAACGCGGCGGCGTGATCGGCGCGGTCGGCGCAATCCGCTGGACCGCAAAAATACACGGCAAAAGCGTTCACGCCGCAGTAAACCCAGAAGGCGGAATCTCCGCAGCAATCATTGCCGCAAACGCGATAACCGACGCAACAGCAAACGGCTATTTCGGGCGAATCAAAAAAGGCACCATCCAAGGCACAGCAAACATCGGCTCGCTCAACGGCGGCGAAGCAGACAACCAAGTCATGGACGCTCTCGCAATAACCGGCGAATGCCGAAGCCACTGCGAAACCTCGCTCGAAAAAATCTCCAATGCCTGGAAAACCGCATTCCAACTCGCGGCAAGCAAACTCACCAATGCAGACGGCGAATCCGGATCGGTTGAATTCAACATAAAAAGCGACTACCGAGCATTTAAACTCGAAGAAAACGCCCCCGTAGTGACTCGCTTCCTAGAAGCCGCGCCGAAAGCAGGACGCCCCGCCAAAGTTCAAATCATCGACGCAGGACTCGACGCAAACATACTGAACGAAAAAGGGATCCCAACCCTAACATTCGATGCAGGAAACCACGACGCGCACTCACTAACCGAATCGGTACACATCCCACGCTACATTAACGCCTGCAAACTAGCGATCGCCCTAGCGACTGCGGAAATTTAAAATGAAAAAAATAATACTACTACACATCCTACTCGCGCTCACCACCCACGCCAACGACTTCGCATTCAAACTCTACAAACACCTAAGCAAAACAGAAGGAAACCTCATCTTCTCACCAGCAAGCATCGAAACAGCTCTAGCAATGACCGCCGAGGGCGCACGCGAAAACACACAAAAACAACTCATCCAAACACTAGAAACCAACTACACCAACAAACCATCCACCTTCCAAGGGTTGGAACTCTCGACAGCAAACGCCATCTGGATCAACCAAAACCTTCCAATCCTTGGAACATTTAAAACCGCCATCCGCGAAAAATACAACGCAAACATTCAATCGGCAGACTTCCGCAACCAGCCAGACGCAGAACGGCAAAAAATCAACCAATGGATAAAAACCAAAACCCGCGACAAAATAAAAAACCTACTACCCAAAGGAAGCATCGGAACAAACACCCGAATGCTCCTCATCAACGCCATCTACTTTAAAGGAAACTGGCTCAACGCTTTTGACAAAACAAAAACCATCGACGCCCCATTTCACGGAGCAGACGAAGTACCGATGATGACAATGAAAGCCGAACAATTCGACTACCTAGGAAACGATCGATTCCAATGCTTGGAACTCCCCTACAAAGGAGAAGAAGCATCCATGCTAATCATTCTACCAAGAGAAGAATCCGACATAACGCATGTAGAAAACGAGCTCGCCACAATCTGCGCAAAACCTCTAAACAAAACCGAGATGAAAATATTTCTCCCACGCTTCAAAACAGAAACCACCCTCACATCGCTCAAAAAAACACTCATAACCCTAGGGATTAGCGATGCGTTCGACCCAACAAAAGCCGACTTTTCAGCAATCAGCACCCACCCACTCTTCATATCCGAAGTTGCGCACAAAGCATTCATAGAAATAAACGAAGAAGGAACAGAAGCCGCTGCGGCGACAGGAATAATGATGGGAATCACCTGCATGCCAATGCCGCCAAAAATCTTCCGAGCCGACCGACCTTTCATTTTTCTAATCCGCGAAAACGCCACAGGAAAGATTCTTTTCATGGGACGAATCACAAATCCGCAGAAATAGGCTTGTCATCCAACACAACTCGTCTATAGTCACCCGCTCAACCATGAGGAGAGATGGCAGAGTGGTCGAATGCGTCGGTCTTGAAAACCGAAGAGCCGCAAGGTTCCGGGGGTTCGAATCCCTCTCTCTCCGCCACCATTCTGATCTGTTTCAGCTCCATTCGTGTAGATTCGTGATCAAAAACTGATCCAAACGTTGGAAAACAGAAGAATTTTCATAAAACGTAGACGAGCGCTTCCAGCCTCGTTCCTTGGGTGAATCGATCT